>QMNJ01000074.1 GCA_003647715.1 Candidatus Coatesiibacteriota bacterium | reverse complement strand
TGTTCTATCTATATCAGGGTCTGGACCCCTATACCACTCATCGCCCATAGTAATTGCATGCCAGTAGTTAATGAAGCCCTCGTTCCAGTGCGAGTAACCCCAGTCGCGGACGCCCTTCTCACCAAAGAACATTGGCCATAACGGACGATTGTACTCAGCTCCCCCACCAGTCCAAAGCCACTTAAATGTTGAACTAAGATAGCCATTTACCCTGTCAACATAGTTATTGTAGTCAGGGTATATAAGTTCCTGCGACGCAACTGCACTATGTTCCACAAAAATACCTGGATACTTATAGTTCATCTCATGGCCGTGCTGAATAACATGGTGCATCTCGTGGGCGGAGGTCTCATCATAAGGATAACCACTACCACCAGGGTAATCCTGGTTCCACAGACCCAGATAGCAAGAACCCTCATACCTGGTGGTCTGGGGATTGTCGTAGTACATTGGGAATGTTACTCCAAGTATACCTGGGTCGAAGTTCCAATCTACAAGGTTTCCCATCATCACATCCCAGTGCTTTGAGGGCCACCAGTTATACTGGTCGGGACCGAACTCATAACCAGGAGTGGGGTTTTCGGGGTCATCAGGTGCATAGTAATCATAGTATGGATGCCAGCCCTCGGGAGCGTTCACGAACCATCCAAAGGTGTTGGAATACCTCTCCCAGATGTAATCAAGGTCATCGGCGCAGTCATGAACCCAGTCCTCATCTGTCAAACTGGGCTTATACCATATCATGAAGTAGCCACCTGGTGATTCATAGCCCTCCGGCTCACCCTGAAACGGGTCTTCAAAATTAGGGTGTGCATAGCGATTGAAGCGATAGTCATAAGGTCCCAATACTCCATTTCCACCGCCACACTCAGATGTCGGTGGAATAGATGGTAGATACTGAGCGAGAATTACCCTGGTCTCTGGCTTCAGTTCATCCCAGTAGCCATAAACCATGTCAATGAACCCGGTTCCACTTAGAGGTGCCTCTGCCAATGCCTCGCCCTTGAACTCCTCAGGTAGAAGGTCTGTTCTCAATGCAGCAAAATACTTGTAAGCGATATACTGGTCGAAGTCAATCTCGCCTTCCTTATAGGCATTCTCAATACGTTCCAGTGTGTATTTGCCATGAACCGCAAATGCAGGCATTGCAAACAGAAGCACAAGTAGAATAGAACCAATTAACCTTTTCATGTTTACACTCCTTTCCTCAGGAATGATAGTTTATCTTTTCTAACCACAAATCTAAACCATAAATCAATCATGGTCTCTTTTATAATTATAACAAATTTCTAATCATTATAAATAATATTTTATTCCAAATATTCACCAACAGCCCTTTTAGCTGCTGAGAGTTTATCGTCTATATCATCTGATAATTCTTCTATTTCAGCCCTACATCTCTTTACAAAACTATCATCCTTTATTGCACCAAGGTTGATATTCACATTGTATATGGCACCATCAAACGCGGACCTCAAGAACGAAACCGCACAGCCGACATCACTTATAGCGTTCTTCTCACCCCTCTCAGCAATACTGACCGCAAGCCCACTTGTTCTCACCGCCAGTTTTGCGGTTCTCATAGGGACATCCGCCGCACCCTTAAACGCCCTCTGAATCGCCTCTTTCCTCGCCTTCTTCTCCTCCTCTGTCTCCTTTGGTAACTTAAAGGCACCCATCACCCTATCAAATGCCTCAGCATCCTCGTCTATTAGTAAAAGAAACTCATCCCTGATTGAGTCAAGGTCTGCAATATACTGATTGAACTCATTTCTTAGAGAACCATCATCCAACTTTTTCAGTGTGATACCCGAAACCATTCTGAGAAGTGATGCACCAAGAGCTCCACATAATGCAGAAGCACTTCCACCTCCAGGAGTGGGGTCAGGAGAGGATAAACTCTGAATGAACTCCTTCATATTAAGTTCAATGAGACGCAGAAACCTCACCTCCTGTCACACATAACCCTTATAATAAAAAAGTGAATAGAAATCAAGACCTAAATACACAATAAACCTGGTCTCAATCGCACCTCAAAACCTTAAAATTGCTCCATCTCATACACTTAAGATTCTTATATTTAACCCTCCATTGGGTCCTTGTCCTTCTTCCTTCTGAAAAGGAAGAATCTCTTCTTCTCCCTGGGCTTTTTCTCAGGAGGCGCCTCTTCCTCTTTCCTCTCTTCCTCCTCTGCGGGCACACCTTCTTCTTCAGCCATCATTCTCTCGCGCTCTTCCCTTCTTCTCTTCTTACGCTCTGCCTTCTCTTCCTTCTCCTTCTTCTCCCTCTTAAGTATCTCTTCCTCATAGCCAATCAATTCTATAATCGCCATTCTGGCACCGTCACCCAACCTGCGACCCACCTGGATTATCCTAGTATATACGCCCTCCCTATCCTCATACCCTGGCACTATATTATAGAAGAGCTCTTTCAATGCAGACCTATCCCTTATATGTCTTGCCACATTCCTCCAGGCATTGAGGTCCCTTGCCTTCGCCTTTGATATCATCTTATCCATAAACCTGGATAATGCTTTTGCCTTTGCCTCGGTGGTGGTAATCCTCTTATTGGTTATGAGTGCGACTGACATATTGGATAATAATGCGTTTCTGTGTCCTTCTTTCAGACCGAGTGTGTATCTAAGTTTTTTATGCCTCATCCTCATTGTCCCCCTTGTTCACATCCAGTATCTCATAAGACACTGGGTCAATTTTCATACCCAACCTTAAATTCATCTTACCAAGGACATCCTTTATTTCTGCCAGAGATTTTCTACCGAAGTTTCGGTATTTCAGCATCTCCTGTTCTGTCTTCTGAACCAGGTCAGCTATCTTCTCAATTTTCGCTGCTTTCAGGCAATTCGCCGCTCTCACAGTCAGTTCCAGCTCATTGACATTCATCTTCAGTATCTCCTTCATCCTCTCCTTCTCTTCGTCTATCACCTCTGTTTCAAGGTCTGCTATCTCTTCCTGGTCTATGAATACCTGAATGTGTTCTTTCAGAATCTCTGCTGCTACCCTTACTGCCTCTTCCGGAGAAATACTTCCATTTGTGTGAACTTCAAGTATCAATTTATCGTAGTCAGTTCTCATTCCGACCCTCGTTGGTGTAACCTCATATCTCACCTTTCTGACCGGTGAGTAGTTACAATCAATAAAAATCGTCCCTACAGATTCACCACCTGCTGTATCATGCCTTGCTCGAACATATCCCCTACCCCTGGTAACTTCCATATCCACCTTCAATTTTCCATCACCAGTAAGGGTTGCTATGTGATGTTCTGGGTTTATAATCTTTACCTGGGGGTCTGCTATTATATCAGCCGCCTTGACCTCTCCCTCACCTGCTGCATCAATCGTGACTTTCCTTGGCTGTTCTGCTTGAAGGTCAACTATCACCCCTTTGATGTTTAATATAATATTGGTTACATCTTCTAACACACCCGGCAGAGTTGAGAACTCATGTAACACCCCATCAAATCTAACTGATGATATAGCACTACCCTCAAGTGATGACAATAAAACACGCCTGAAAGCATTACCAAGCGTATGCCCCATTCCCCTCTCTAATGGCTCAATAATCATCCGACCAAAAAACTTATCGGTCACCTGTTCGTCAAACTCAACTCTTTTTGGTCTCTTTAAACTGGTCCACTTCAATTTCTATCCCTCCATGAATAAAGATTCATGCCTTTGTATTAATAAAAAAAGACCACGATTATCCAATGCATTTATACCTTTGAATAGAACTCTACCACCAGATGCTCCTCAACCGAGACAGGTATCTCCTCCCTTTCAGGAAGATGGTCTACTCTACCCTCAAACTCACCCTCCTTTCTTACCAACCACTTTACAGATGGAGTGGGGAATATCTCCATGGCTCTGAGAATAAATGGATGATTTCTACTCTTCTCCTTTACCGCAATAACATCACCCTCCTTCACAAGATAGGAGGGTATGTTTACTTTCTTATCATTGACGAGTATATGTCCATGGCTCACCAGCTGTCTCGCTTGTGCCCGCGAGGTAGCAAAACCCAATCTATATACTATGTTATCCAGTCGTGACTCAAGTATTCTGAGTAGATTTTCCCCTGTCATACCTTTTCTCCGTTCTGCAATTGAGAAATAACGTCTAAACTGCTTCTCCAGAACACCATATATCCTTCTAACCTTCTGTTTTTCCCTTAATTGGATACCATAGTTAGAGTATTTGGTTCTCCTGAATCCGTGGTCCCCCGGTGGGTATGCCTTCGGTTTCTCCTGCCTGTCAAAAGGGCACTTCACCCCTGCCAAGCACCTTTCACCCTTTAGAAAGAGTTTCTTTCCCTCTCGTCTGCACAATCTACATCTCGCATCTTTGTATCTTGCCATATCTAAATACACACCTCAATATCTCTTCTTCTTCTTCGGTCTGCAGCCATTATGGGGATGCCTGGTTATATCTTTGATAAGCTTAACTTCAACACCACTTGCCTGAAGAGCCCGTATAGCAGATTCCCTACCGGGACCGGGACCCTTCACCCTTATCTCTATTGATTTCATACCAACATCAGCCATCTTGCGAATTATCATACCTGCCGCCTGCGAAGCGGCAAATGGTGTTGATTTCCTGCTACCCTTGAAACCTACTGTCCCACCACTTTCTATTGCTATCACATCACCGTTTTTATCGGTGAGGGTGATAATAGTGTTGTTGAACGAAGATTTAACATAGACGAAACCTTCATCCACAAATTTCTTCGCTTTCTTTGCTGTTCTCGTCTTCCTCTTCGCCTTTGGCATCTATAACCTCCCTATCTACCCCTTCTTCTTCCTACCCACAGTTTTCTTCGGACCTTTCCTGGTGCGAGCATTGTCTCTTGTCCTCTGTCCTCTAACAGGAAGACCCTTCTTATGCCTACTACCACGATAACAACCAATTGATATCAACCTCTTAATACTAGATGCAACCTCAGCTCTTAAACTACCCTCAACCTTATAGTTCTCATCTATATACTGTCTTATCTTGGTTATCTCCTCATCAGAGAGGTCTTTTACCTTCTTGTTTAATTCAACACCTATACTGTTAAGAATGTTCTTTGACCTTGTGACACCTATTCCATAAATATAGGTAAGTGCCACCCAAACATTCTTATTATCCGGTATCTCTACTCCTGCAATCCTTGCCAATACAATACTCCTTCTATATTCATTTCTATCTATCCCTGACGCTGTTTATGTTTCTTATTCTCACATATAACCCTCACAACGCCCTTCCTTCTTATTATCTTGCACTTATCACACATCTTCTTTACTGATGCTCTCACCTTCATATCAAGCCCTCCGCTACCAATAAAACTTCTATCATTTGAATCTCCAGGTTATCCTACCCTTTGTGGGGTCATATGGTGACATCTCCACCTTCACTCTATCGCCAGGTAGTATCTTAACATAATTCATACGCATCTTTCCACATATGTGTGCAATTATAACTACACCATTATCTAATTCTACCCTAAACATTGCATTGGGTAGCGGTTCTATAACGGTTCCATCTATCTGTATCGTCTTCTCTTTAGACATCAGATTATTATATCATATTGCTATATTTGTCAATGCCAAATTATGCCATCGGTTAGAATATCAGCGCCCTCTTCAGTTATCGCTACTGTATGCTCATAATGAACACACATACTCCCATCTTCTGTATATACTGTCCAACCATCGTTAGCCACTACCAAATTGTTAGAACCATCAATTATCATCGGTTCAATAGCCAATACCATACCTTTCTTAAGTTTCGGTCCGGTTCCCCTAACTCCATAGTTGGGAACTGAAGGTGGTTCATGTAAAGCGGTCCCAATTCCATGACCTGTATACTCAATTGCCACGCTATACCCCTCACTTTTAGCAATCTCTTCTATACTTGCAGATATATCGTATAAACACCCCCCCACCTTTGCATTCTCAATAGCTTTCATAAGTGACTTCTGCCCTGCTCTCATGAGCTTTACAATGTTGTCGCCAACCTCACCAACCGCATAGGTAACCGCTGCATCACCATAGTATCCACCCATCTCAACTCCTACATCAATAGAAACCAGGTCACCCTCATTTATGACACGCCTACTATCCGGTATCCCATGAACCAGTTCGTTATTTATACTTACGCATATAGTAGCAGGAAAACCTTTATAACCCTTAAATGCGGGTTTGCCTCCCGAGCGCATAATATACTCTTCTGCTTTGCTATCAAGTTCTTTTGTCTTTACTCCGGGTTGCAGAAGTTCGTATAAAAGGTTCAATACATCTTTGACTATTATGCAGCTCCTTCTTATTGCCTCTATCTCCCACTTACTCCTGATGTTTATCCTCATCTATCAAACCTTTCTCAATTCTTCTGAATACCTCTTCAACCGTTCCATTTCCATCGACCTCCAGCACAATGCCCCTATCTTTGTAATGGTCAAGAAGCGGTTCAGTTTGTTCCCTATATACCTTAAGCCGTTTCTTTATGATATCAATATCATCGTCTGCCCTCCTAACGAGTTTTACACCACACTTAGGACAAACATCTTCTTTATTGTTTTCTGCTCCCTTAATATATCCACATTTAGGACATTCATACCTTGACAGTAATCTCCTGATAATCTCATCTTCATCCACATATATGTATACTACCCTGTCAATATCTATACCTGTTCTATCAAGTCCCTCTGCCTGTTCAATGGTTCTGGGGAATCCATCAAGGATGAAACCACCACTAACATCGTTGTGCGACAATCTCTCTTTCACCACATCCAACATAATATTGTCAGGAACAAGTTCTCCTGACCTCATATACTGTTCAACCACACCCCCCAACTCACTTCCTGATTCAACTGCTTCCCGAAGTAAACTACCAGTAGAGATATGGGGTATTTTCCACTCTTCAGACAACATCTGTGCTTGAGTTCCCTTACCCGTTCCAGGTGGACCAATAAGAACTAACCTTCTATCCAATTACAACCTCCCCCTCAAACGACCCTTCTTGACGAAACCATCATAGTGCCTCATTAACAGATGTGATTCTATCTGCCGCATCGTGTCAAGCGCAACGCCCACCACTATAAGAAGACCTGTGCCTCCGAACCAGAACGGAACATTGAACGCAAACACCAGAAAACTCGGCAATATTGCTACAAGAGCAAGATATATAGCACCTACAAATGTTATTCTGGTAAGAACCTTATCAATAAATTGGGCAGTATTCCTTCCAGGTCTTATGCCTGGAACAAACCCACCATATTTCTTCATATTATCAGCCATGTCACTAGGATTGATAACAATGGCGGTGTAAAAGTAGGTAAAGAATATTATAAGACCCGCATACAATACATAAT
>QMNJ01000073.1 GCA_003647715.1 Candidatus Coatesiibacteriota bacterium | reverse complement strand
TTATTGGTATATTGCAATAATGGTTGTATATAATGATAATTGTATAATTATCAACATTATCTATTGACATAGGTGATTCTTTGTGTTAAAAGTGTAGATTGCATTTTTATAAATCTGATAACTATATAATTTTATAAAAGAAAACATTTTAGAAGGAGTTTATATATGAGGAACGGCGAGTATTATAGGGTGTTTGAAGAAAGTGAAGGTTTACATATCGGTATTGATATTGGTTCTGTGAGCGTTGATATTGCTGTAATTGACGATAGACGAAATATTCTGCGGACAGAATACATAAGGCATTTTGGTCGCCCTGCCGAGGTTACTCTTAATACCCTCAAGGAGGTCTTGGGCGAAATAGGTGAGGATAGGGTAAAGTCAATCTCGGTCACGGGAAGCGGAGGAAGAGCAATAGGTAAGGCGCTTAATGCCGATATAGTCAATGAGATAATAGCGCAGGGGCGTGCGACAATGGAACTTCACCCACAGGTCCGCACAATAATTGAGATTGGTGGTGAGGACTCAAAGCTGATTATATTAACCGACCTTGATGATATGGGTATGCGCTCCATTGAGGACTTTGCGACCAACAGCATCTGTGCCGCGGGAACTGGCTCTTTCCTTGACCAGCAAGCGACCCGCCTTGGGGTATCAATAGAGAAGGAGTTTGGTGAGATGGCTCTCAGGTCTGAAAGCCCTCCGAGGATAGCAGGCAGGTGCAGTGTTTTTGCCAAGACAGATATGATTCATCTTCAGCAGGAGGCGACTCCTGATTATGATATTGTTGCGGGTTTGTGTTTTGCAATGGCTCGTAATTTCAAGTCCACCATTGGTAAAGGTAAGGAGTTGATTAAACCGATTTCCTTTCAGGGTGGAGTTGCTGCGAATCTGGGTATGAGGAGGGCATTTAAGGAGGTGCTGGAACTTGATGAGGAGGACTTCATTATACCTAAATACTTTTCTGTGATGGGTGCTATAGGGTCTGCACTTTATCACATAGACCAGGGTGGAGAGGAAAATTATAAGGGTCTGGAGGGACTTGAAGAGTATGTGAAAGAGGAGAGACCTTTGGGGAAGGGGCTTGAGCCACTTAAATTCAGGGAGGAATCATATCACTCTGGAGAGATATTTACTGACCTGCCTGAAGATGAAAAGATTGATGCATATATGGGAGTGGATGTAGGTTCTATCTCAACCAATGTAGTGGTAATAGACAGTGAGGGCAGGGTATTGTCCAAGCGCTACTTGATGACAGCGGGGAGACCTATTGAGGCGGTGAAGACAGGCATTCGGGAGGTGGGTGAGGAGATAGGGGACAAAGTGAATATCAGGGGTGTGGGGACAACCGGTTCAGGAAGGTATCTGATAGCGGACTTTATTGGTGCAGACATAGTGAGAAATGAGATTACCGCACAGGCAACTGCAGCGGCGTTCATTGACCCAAGGGTTGATACCATATTTGAGATAGGAGGGCAGGACTCAAAGTTCATAAGTTTAGATAATGGTGTGGTAGTTGACTTTGAGATGAATAAGGTCTGTGCTGCTGGAACAGGGTCGTTCCTTGAGGAGCAGGCAGAGAAACTGGGTGTGAATATAAAAGAGGAGTTTGCAGAACTTGCGCTCTCGGCTGAAAATCCCTGTGACCTTGGTGAGAGATGCACGGTTTTTATGGAATCTGCTCTCGTTCATCATCAGCAGAGGGGAGCGAGGAAGGACGACCTGCTTGCAGGTCTTGCATACTCTATTGTGATAAATTACTTGAACAGGGTGGTGCAGGACAAGCGTGTGGGAGAACACATTTTCTTCCAGGGCGGAACTGCATATAATAAGTCAGTAATTGCTGCGTTTGAAGCAATAACAGGGAAGCCCGTCACTGTTCCTCCTCACCACGAGGTTACCGGTGCCATTGGTATGGCTCTGATAGCGAGGGATGAGTGTAAGGCTGAGAGGAGTTCCTTTAAGGGTTTTGATATCTATAAGAGGAAGTATGAATTGTCAACATTTATCTGTGAGGACTGCCCAAATAGGTGTGAGATACACAAGGTTAATATAGAGGGTGAGAAGCCACTCTACTATGGCTCCAGGTGTGAAAAGTATGAGATAGATGAGACGAAGAAGAAGCACAGGTTTCCTGACCTGTTTAAGGAGAGGGAGAAACTTCTTGAGACCGTATATGATAAGAGGGTGAAGAAGGGTGAAGAGAGAGGTGTGGTTGGAATACCGAGAATGCTCTGGTATCACGAATTGTATCCGTTCTGGAAGGCATTCTTCACAGAGATAGGTTATAGGGTAGTTAGGTCAAGGGCAACGAACAGGGAGATCATACACAATGGTGTAGAATCAGTTGCCAGCGAGTCGTGTTTTCCAGTGAAGGTAGCACATGGTCATGTAATTGACCTTATAGAAAAAGATATTGATTTTATTCTTATACCCAGTCACATCACAATGCCCGGTGAGAGTAAGGTTGCAGACAGAGCATATGTCTGTCCATATATCCAGACAATCCCTTATGTAACAGAGTCCGCTTTGAAATTGAAGGATAGGGGTATAAGGGTTTTAACACCAAGGATTTTCTTCCATAAGGGCGAAGGGAGCATTAAGAGGGAGATGGGTCGCTTCGCGAAGACATTGGGAGTATCAAGGTTGGAGATAAATAGAGCGGTTGATGTTGCTATGAAATCACAGGATGAGTTCTATCGCCGTCTGGTTGAGAATGGGAAGAAGGCGATTGAGCTTCTTGGCGAAGGAGATAAGGGTATAGTAATTGTATCAAGACCTTATAATGGCTGTGACTTTGGTGTTAACCTGAATCTTCCAAAGAAACTACTAAATCTGGATGTTCTGCCTATACCGATGGATTACCTTGATATAGATAGTGTTGACCTGTCAGGTAAGTGGGAGAATATGTATTGGAGATACGGGCAGAAGATTCTATCAGCAGTTGAGATAATAAGGAACAATAAGAAGTTGTTTCCTCTTTATATTACCAACTTTGGGTGTGGACCGGACTCGTTCATTCAGAAGTATCTCAGATTTGCTATGGGCGGTAAGCCAGCACTAATAATAGAAGTTGACGAGCACTCAGCAGATGTTGGTGCGATTACGAGGTGCGAGGCATTTCTTGATAGTATAAACAATGTGGAAGTAAAAGACAGTTATGAAGTGAAACCAATTGAGATAATGTCCATTAATGGAAAAGAGAAGAAGACGGTATGGATACCCAATATGTGCGACCAGGCGTATGCTCTTAAGGCGGCGTTTATATCAAATGGTGTTCCTGCGGAGGTAATGCCTGAACCAGATGAGGAGACACTTTACTGGGGTAGAAAATATACGACAGGTAAAGAGTGCTACCCTGCGATTATAACGACAGGTGATATGGTGAAGTTATTGAATAATCCTGAGTTTGACAGAGAGAATGCTATATTCTTTATGCCATCGGGGACGGGACCCTGCAGGTTTGGGCAGTATAACACTATGCAGAGAATTGTGTTGAGGGAACTCGGTTTTGAACATATACCTATTTACTCACCTAATCAGGGTAAATCGCTCTATGATGACCTGGGTATAGTTGGTAATGACTTCAGCAGGAAAGCATGGTGGGGTATTGTAGCAATTGATTATCTTGAGAAGTTATTATTGCAAACTCGTCCCTATGAGGTCCACAAAGGTGATACCTGGAGAGTTTATTGGAAAAATGTCCAGAGAGTTGTGGATGCGTTAATAAATAGGGGAACCCTGGATGCGGTTGTGGAAGTGGTCAGTGGTGCGATAGAGGAGATGAAAGGCATTGAGATTGAGAAGAATGAGAAGAGACCGAAGATTGGCATTGTGGGTGAGATATATGTGCGTTCTAACCGATTCTCTAATGAGAATGTAATAAAAGAGATAGAGAGATTTGGGGGCGAGGTATGGATACCGACAATATCTGAGTGGTTCTTTTACACCAACTGGACCAGGATGCGTGATTCACTGTGGAGGCGTGATTTAAGAAACTGGTTTGTTAACTACCTGAAAAATATGATTCAGAAGAGGGATGAACATAATATAGCACGGTTGTTTGACGGCTTGCTTGAGAACTATCCTGAGCAACCCATTAAAGAGGTCATTGAATACGGAAGGCATTTTGTTGACGACACCTTTGAGGGTGAGGCAATCATCACGCTTGGTAAGGCGGTAGATTTTATTTTGAAAGGGATTCATGGTGTGGTAAATGTTATGCCCTTTACTTGTATGCCAGGAACAATTGTAACTGCAATAACCAAGAAGCTGAAAGAAGAATATAGCAATGTCCCAATTTTGAATATAGCATACGATGGTCTGAATGAACCGGGGAGGGAGACACGACTGGAGGCATTTGTGTATCAGGCAAAACAGTATATGGAGAGAATGAACTACAGGGAAAAGAATTTTGATGTAGTTCAAAAGGAGATATAGTAAGATAGTTATATGAAGAGACCAAAAAAGATAAAGGGTGAATATAAAACTTACTCTGCAAAGCCAGAGGAGGTTGACAAGAAGTGGTATCATATTGATGCCACGGGTTTAACACTGGGACGGCTTGCCACAAGGATAGCGACTATTATTAGGGGTAAGGATAAGGTGATATTCACACCGCATGTTGATACAGGTGACTATGTGATAGTCACCAATGCATCCAGGGTAATAGTAACCGGTAAGAAGATGGATAAGAAGATATACTACCACCATTCTGGTTATCCAGGCGGGTTAAAGGAGACGCCCCTCAGGGTAATGGTCAGGAGATTTCCCGAGAGAGTTATTATGAATGCTGTAAGGGGTATGCTACCTAAAAACCGCCTGGGGAGGCGGTTGTTGAAGAAGTTGAAGGTGTATGCCGGTGATAAACACCCCCATGAGGCACAGCAACCGATAACAATTGAAGTGGGGAAATAAGGCGGAGGTGATGTAGTTGGCGACGAAGAATTACGGTGGAACGGGAAGACGGAAGACTGCGGTGGCACGTGTATGGTTGAGACCTGGTAGTAGTGAATTGATAGTCAACAAGAGGGGATTTGAGAGCTATTTCCCCAATGAGTATGTAAGGCATGACATATTGAAACCTCTGGAGATTACCGGGATGATGGGGAAGTTTGGTATTCTTGCGAATGTGAGGGGTGGTGGAATATCTGGACAGGCAGAGGCGGTAAGATTGGGTATTGCGAGAGCACTTCTTAAGGTAGATGAGAATTTTAAGTCGCTTCTTAGAAAACACGGTCTTTTAACCAGAGACCCCAGGATGAAGGAGAGAAAGAAATACGGTCAGAGAGGAGCAAGGGCAAGGTTCCAGTTCTCTAAGAGATAATAAACCTTTTATGAAGATAAATATGGGCGATAATTATGTCGCCCTTGTTATTATATAAATAAATAATTCTTTATAATTAAGATAACATCATTGTGTTATTCTTATTACACTGTGAGCGTTGGAAATCAAAAGAAAAGACCTCCTGTTGGGCTTCAAATCTATCAGCCAGAGACGGGTTATAGGTTCAGTATTGACTCTTATCTTATAGCAAATTTCGCCAATCCCCCTTCTGGTTCAACAGTAATTGACCTCGGTTGTGGTGTCGGTGTATTAGGTTTATTGATGTGCAGGAAAAGGGATGACCTGAGATTTGTGGGAATTGAGTGTCAGGGAGAACTGGTGAAGTATGCCAGAAGAAATATTGATGTAAATTCGCTTCGGGGGAGATTTGATGTCATAGAGGGTGATATTAAAGAGATTGGTGATTATCTTGATAGTGGCAGTTGTAGATATGTTATCTCAAATCCGCCATATATAGAGCAGGGGAGGGGAAAGCTACCACCTGATGAGGGGAAGGCAACTGCCAAGAGCGAGGTAAGAACCTCATTAGATGACTTTATTAAAGCATCTGATTATCTTTTAGTGAATAAAGGGCGTTTAGCAATGATATATGATGCAAGGCGTCTTTCTGTTCTTATGCTTAATCTAAAGGTGAGAGGTCTTGAACCGAAGAGAATAAGGTTTGTGCATCCATTCATAGATAGGGATGCCAATCTGGTGATGGTGGAAGCGGTCAAAGGGGGAGGAGTTGAGTTAAAGGTAGAGAGACCACTTATTGTATGGGATAAGAAAAATGTATATTCTGAAGAGTTAAAGAGTTATTTTTAGATTTACAGTTCTGCTTATTACTTATTTTTGGATATCAAAGACATATATTTATCTATTGTGGTTATTATATTTTTAGTTCTTTCTGATACCTTCTTCTTCTCCGTATCTATCTCATTCCTCATTTGGAATAGTTCATGAGCGAGATGTAGGGCAGTCATTATGGCTACCTTGTTTGAGGATGAAAGTTTGTTGGTCTCCGCAATATTCCACATCTTTCTGTCAATGTAACTCGCCAGTTTGTATGCATAGTCCTTATCAAGCAGTGTTTTAATATTGTATTCCACACCATAGATGGTCACCTTCACTCCACCTTCTTGACTAACATTGCTCATCTCGCCAAAATCTATATCAATTATCTCGTCATCCATTGCTATACCCTGATAATCACGGTTTATATTTCTCTTTATCGTTCTTCTCTCTTGTCGGAATTGTTATGTCTTTAAATATTCCGACATTTTCATTCTCCAGCGATATTATATCCTCCTCAATTCCTTCCTCTTCGTTATTCCCTGACTTCCCAGTTGTTGTGGTGTCCCCCTTGAATGGTGGTTCCTCCACCTCGTAAGTTTCCAGTTCAAGCTCCGCCTCTGGTGGTTTGCGTTCTTTCTCTGCTCTATCTTCTGATATTATCTCCTTGTCCTTCTCCTCTGTTGCAGGTGTGGGGAGTTCTTCTTCGGTCTCTTCTCTTGCTGTGGTGGTTGATTCTTCTTCTGGTATTTTCTCTTCAGAACCCTCGGTCTCAAGTATCTCTATCTTTTCTATCAAGCCCATTATCTTCAATCTTACCTTGTCATACAAATTCTTATATTCGTCCAGTTTCTTTAGCTCCTCTGTTGTCTTTTCCAGTTCCTTCTTGGCGTCGTCCAATTTGAGTGTCAAAACATCATTGCTTCTCCTCAGGTCTTCTACCTCTTGTTCAAAACTTTCAATCTTGCTTTTCAGTTCATTGGTCGCTTCTAATTTCTCAGAAAGGGCGTAATTCTCATCTCGTAACTCAAGTAGTTCATTTATTAATTTTGACACCTTCTTGCCGAGGAGTTCTATTTCCTCAAGCATAATCTCCCCTCCTCTTACATATTTAAGCAATTATAATATGATAGTAAGCGATTTTGTATGGTCTTTTTTAAAGAAAAGCATAAAGTCCTCTCTAACCTCTGAGAGTTATATCATACTTTTCCTTCAGTTCTCTAACTATTTTGTTGAATATTTCGTTTATCTCATTATCAGTGAGTGTTTTCTCCTCACTCTGAAATACCATAGAAAATGTCAAACTCCTGTATCCATTTGGGACCTCTCTACCTTCATAAACATCATACAAAGTAATATCTTTTATTAGACGGTTAGATGCTTTAATTATG
>QMNJ01000072.1 GCA_003647715.1 Candidatus Coatesiibacteriota bacterium | reverse complement strand
TACTTTCACCCGATGGTTATGTTCAATTCATAGACAACCGAGCCAAGCAGTGTCTGGGTCTGCCAGCATTCATAAATATTATCGGTTCTAATATCCTCAATTCAAAGACATTAAAAGAGTCGGGATTGAGTGAGATGATAGAAGAAGCAATCAATTCTGCAGAAATAAAAAGGTATAGAACTCAATTTGTTGATTTATCGGCGAGAAGCAAGAACCTTTTCATGATTGTAAATCCACTGTCCATTAAGGATGATAATGTGGTTATCATAACCATAATGGAAGAGAAAGAGATTCTCAATAAAGATGAAATCTGGTTTAAGGGTATTGAGAATCTAAATCATCTTTCAAATTTCGTAATAAAATCATTAAGCGATGATGAACCATCTAAAGTCATTCAGGATGGACTAAATTATATTGTTGATTTATTAAATCTTGATTGCGGGATAATATTCAAGAAACAGGGTAATAAGTTAACAAAGAAATATAAGTGTAGGAAGAATGTTGAGTTAGAGATAGTAATTAATGAACTTCAATTTGAACAGAACCTGTTAGATTGGCTATCAAATAAACAGGGCTTGATATTCACAGACCTTTCATCTCTTTCCACCAGTGATTTGATTGAACTCCCTGAATCAACCTTCATAGCTAAGGAGTTCCCAATTGATGATACCAGTATAATTTTATCAGTCGTAAACTCTCGGGCAAATAACAACCTATCCAACATTATCACACATATTGAAGGTTTAATGGACCTAATTTTTGCAATCTACAAAGATACTCTTCAAAGAACCGAATATAGATTTAACAGGTCTCTAAGTAGTGTTGAAGCAAAGGTAAAGAAATACCTCCGTGATGACGAACCGGACATTGACATTCTAGACCACTTTAATGAGCATATCAGGGATGAATTCAATCTTGTATTCTCTGCAGTATATTCAAAGTCCGGCAATTCACTAATCCCCATATCCCATTCGGTTTCAAATGACTATTCTGAAAAAATTGAGTTTTTAGATGTTATTGAACCAACTATAGAGATTTCTTATAGTAATTCATATATAAAGCACTGTCCTTTAAGATTTCTCAAGAAAACACACCACTCAGGTATTAAGGATATGTATGTTACTCTAATAGGGCTCAATGCAGATGGTGAAAACAGTGGGGGGTTTATAGTTATGGGGTTTGAGAAAAGCCCACCGAGGGGCTGGGTAGATTTCGTGGAGAGAAACTATACTAACATTCAATCCACCGTTCTAATCATCATAAAGCACTTAAACATACAAAGAGAAAGAATTGAAACCCGGATGTTAACAAAGATATTGAGGACTGCAGAAAACGCCACTGATATAAAGCATTTAATGAAAAAACTATCTGATGAGCTTGAAACAGCAATATCAATCTATATTCCTCCCGGTAAAAACTACCCTGAAAGAGCTATAATAAAGTCAATATTGAATATAGGGAATTTTGAGAATGAGATTAAGTCGCTTATTGAAGGTGATTACTGCCGAAATGTATCAGAGGAATGCATAGTTATCAGTAATGAGAATATTGAGGAACACGCTCCACAGCTCTCTTCACAAAGCATAGTATCTGGTTTTATTGTTAATCCAAAGACGGGCGGAAAACATGTTTGCCTATGGAATTTTAATTTTACAAAACAGTTTAGTGAAATCAGTATAGCAAATCTGTGTTCGGTTATCTCACGTATCACTGACAATCTTGAAAAGGAGCGATACCTGAACCATAGGTTCGCAATTTTGAAGGTAATAAGAGAACTGCGTTTGTCAGATATGAATTTAGCTCTGTTTAAGATGTCAATACCTCCACTTGCTCATTCAATAGAGAAATTGCTTGATATAGATAACCTATGCTTTATCTTAACCATTAAAACTGACCTAATCATTGAATATGGTAGTGGTATCTTTAATATTTTTGTTCATCCAGGATTAAAGAAGGATATAATTAATTTCATAGAGGAATTAGTATTCCTTGGTAGAGAGACAACGAAGATTATAAAACCATCAGACAATCCCCTTTCTAATAGTTGTTATCTTTATGTATTCAGAGCGCTTTACACGAGAAAACCGAATTACATTCTGGTTGCGTCAGAGAGACAGCTTGATGAAAACTGTGTTGCTATCCTTGAGGATATAGCATACGAACTGTGGAGAATTCCAAAGTAATTTATCTTACAGGAAATTTTATGAGATTCATAACCCTTTTTCTACCGGTCACCTCTTTTATCTTGACCCCTCGTGAGCTTCTCTTTAATTCCTTTACCTTTGCCACAGACAATTGATAGGTCTTTCCATTTGACAATGATACGAGAACAGTGTCCTCATTATTCACTGCTTCCACACTAATAACTTCACCTACTATAACTATATCTGAAAACGACTTCACCCCCATAGAAGCTCTCCTCTTCTTGCCAAATTCATTGAGGGATACCTTCTTCATATATCCAGAAGAAGTAACCAGAATTAGGAACTTTTTATCCTCTGCGTTTGTTATTTTTATCACATGGTCGTCTTTCAACAGTTTTATACCTATTACACCGCCTGCATTCCTTCCAGAGGGTCGTATGTCTTCTTCAGACAATCTAATGACCTGACCCCTTGCGGTAGAGACAATCAGGTCGTCTTTCCCTGTGGTCAGGGTTCCAGATACAACTCTGTCACCGTTCTTTAATATCATAGCAATGATACCTTTTCTCCTCGCATTGAAGAATAGGTTAAGTTTGCTTCTCTTAATCAAGCCATTCTTAGTAACGAAGACAACATATCTTTCATTACCATCCTTCGTTGAAATGGCAAATGAGATTCTCTCCTCTCTTTCTGAACCAAGAAGCACCCTCAATGTTTTTCCCCTTTGACCACCGCCAACTTCAGGTAGTAAGCTTACTTTTAGCGAGTAGCATCTTCCCTCCTCAGTGAATACCATCAGGTTATCATCATAGTCACAACGGATTATCTGTATGGGATAATCAATGTCTTTATCCTTATCCACGGGCATTATCCTAGACCTTAAACGGGTGAATGATGTTTCGCTCATCCTCTTTAGATACCCTGCTCTTGTAACAATTACTACCTGTTCCTCTCTGGGTATAACTTCGTAGGAGCCAGCAATTTCATCCTCGTCAATAATTGTGGTCTTTCTCTCGTCACCAAATCTCTCTCGTATGGTTTTAAGTTCCTTTACTATCTCCTCATCAAGCAATTCCGGAGCACCGAGAATCGCCCTGAGATAATCTATCTCCTTCAATGTGTTCTCTAACTCCTCTGCTATCTTCCTCCTCTCCATAGTGGTCAATCTTGATAATTTCATATCCAATATTGCCTGCGCCTGGCTTTCTGAAAGTTTAAACCTTTTCATAAGTGTCCGTCTTGCATTATCTACATCACTCGCCTTCTTAATTATTGCCACTACTTCATCAATATTATCTACCGCTACCATAAGTCCCTGAAGAATATGAGCTCTCTCCTCTGCCTTGTTCAACAGAAATTCAGACCTTCTGGTAACTACCTCGCGCCTGTGTTTGATAAATATCTCAAGTATCTCTTTAAGAGTTAGTATCCTCGGTCTGCCATCGTCTAGAGCGAGCATTATTATCCCAAATGTCGTCTCAAGAGATGTGAGCTTTAGTAGTTTATGAATTACACTCTTTACATCTTCACCCCTTTTCAACTCAATTACCACCCTCAATCCCTCCCTGTCCGACTCATCCCTGATATCTGATATACCCTCAATCTTCCTATTTCTGACCAGTTCCGCTATCTGTTCAATCAATCTGGCTTTATTCACCTGAAATGGTATCTCGCTTACTACAAGTCGCTTTCTACCTGTTTGAGACACCTCTTCGTTTATCTTAGCCCTTATTGTTATCTTACCTCTTCCCCTTTTATACGCATCTGTTATTCCCTTCCTTCCAACTATATAACCACCGGTGGGGAAGTCAGGACCTTTAACATATTTCAAGAGTTCATTTGTGTCCATTTTTGGGTCTTTTATGAGTTCAATTATGGCTGAAACCACCTCAGACAGGTTATGGGGAGGTATTCTGGTCGCCATCCCCACAGCAATACCATCGGAGCCGTTCAATATGAGATTGGGTATCATAGTTGGGAGGACCACCGGTTCTTTCATAGTGTCATCAAAGTTGGGAACGAAGTTGACTGTTTGTTTCTCAATGTCGGCAAGCATAGTCATAGCTATCGGTGTAAGCCGTGCCTCTGTGTATCTCATTGCCGCTGGCGAGTCACCATCAACCGAGCCAAAGTTTCCCTGCCCATCAACCAGTTGATACCTCATAGAAAATCCCTGTGCCATCCTGACCAGCGCATCATATAATGCCATATCACCATGGGGATGATACTTGCCCATCACTTCACCAACTACCCTTGCTGATTTCTTGTATGCAGAGTCAGGTCGTAAACCCATCTGATACATCCCATAGAGTATCCTTCTGTGAACGGGTTTTAGACCATCTCTGGCATCAGGCAGTGCTCTGCCCACTATTACAGACATAGAGTAATCAAGATAGGATGACTTCATCTCCTGCGATATATCTACTTGTATAATATTATCTTCTGATACCTTCTCGTTCATATTTGCAGATTATAATAAATAATCAGTGTTTTTAGAAATGAATATGGATTATCCAAGCAATTAAATGGCTATTTTAAGCCCAGATATTCAGTGAACATCCTGAATATGGGAGTAAATACACACACAAAACTCAGAAAAACCAGGATGAGTGCTACAATTATCAGTAAAATTCCTTTCGTCTTCTCCTCCAAATTAAACCCTCTCTTCAAACATAAATCTATCTCGTATATATAATCTTCTTATATGATGTCTTATTATTCATATCTATACAAATAATATAGACACCATCGTCAATCTTCAGGTCGGATAAATCTACCCCTACTAATATTTTATTGCCCTCTGCATAACCGCTACTTATATCTATACTTCTTACTACCCTCCCGCTGATATCTAATATGGCAATAGATTTCAAATTATCAAGTTTGCCATTAATTCCAATGTTTAAGTATCCTGAAGTTGGATTTGGATAACATTGTAGAGAACATTCTACACTGGATTCAATTTCGTTGGAGGTTATAATCGCTTTTGATGTGCTGACACTCTTCTCAAGTTGAAAATCAACCCTTTCTGCCGGTGCATATAGGTCATCTACATAGACATCATAGACGGTCTGCGGAATATAACCGCTCGCTGATGCAGTTATGTCATAATAACCCTCAGATAGTATCCGATGATAATCCCCATATAATGGGTCGTTATACCAGGTCCAGTCAATGCCGGCAACCTCAATATTTGCTGGTATTGGTTCGCCTGTATCAGCATCTGTTACCCTACCTCTTATTCCACAATCAGAAGCGATACAGATAAAGAATAGAGAAGTAAGATTGTATTTGCAGTAGGTGATAATCTGGTTCTCAGGTGGTGTTTTTACATCTGAAATCTCAAGGGTATAATCAATGCAGGACCTTTCACCATAAGACCAATCATTACAGTCGCCCCATGTGGCATACCACTCACAGCCATTTGTTACCCAGAAGCCGGGGGTGGTGTTTATCTCTGCAAAGCGGTTCGCTATCTCCATCACTACCTCATCATCAGGGGTTGGATGGTAGGAGTACTCGGGATACTCCGGTGGGTCTGCATAGTTCCATGGCGTGTTGATGCACTGCGCTCCAGAATGGCATGTTATTCCCAGAGCAAAGGTGTTTGGATAATCATATCCATTTGCTGATATATTCCTTATCGCACATGTCTCAGGCTCAGAGAATGGATATTCCCCGCAGTGAGGTTCCTCATCAGGGTTCCACATATAACTGTAGTTTCTGTTCAGGTCAACATAATTTGCATTGTATCTTGTGTTTCTAACCCAGCCATCTGGGTTCATCATTGGAACAACCCATATTTCCCTTTCTTCAACAAGTTCTCTTGTCTCACTGATATGCTTATAGGTATCAAGAAGGATACTGGCAAAGTATAGTGGAACCTCAACCGATATCTTCTCGTCACCGTGATGAAGCCCAATGAACCTTATCTCAGGTTCATCTTCTTCTACATCCGGGTTGTCAGTTATTTTCAAAGCCCATATGGGTCTATCTTCAACTGATGTCCCAATCTGATACAACCTGGTAACATCAGGGTAGTTAGTGTTAAGTTCAACCAGAGCATCATACAAACTTTCAGGGCTATGATAACTGGTGAAGTCAAGATTGTAAGGGTCCCTCTTCTCATGGTCGGGGTCAACCTTCACCCAGTTAGATATATCCCTGCTATCTTCATATAATACATAATATGTAAACCCAGTTCTACCTATCTTATAAATATCATCCCTTGCGATATAAACCCTCGCCCATCCGTCCTTTACTATGTCTATATCACATCCCAGATGCCTGAGCGTGCTCATATCATCCGCATTATTTACCTTTACATTGAGAACAGAGAAGACAATCTCATCACCAGAACTGAGTGAGCCAAAGATAAGCAAAGATACTATTAGTAAGACATAAAATAATCTCATTATTAATCATTATAACAAAAATGATTTAATTATTGCACACAAATCCTTTTATAGTTTTATATATTAACCCTATTCTCATTTTTGTTATTATCTCTGTGTGGTCGGGAAAAATAATATCGTTGTTTATATAACATTTGCAACACTTATTATTATCCTGGCTCTATTACACATATTCTCTTCATCAACTACTATTGTCAGACCCCTGTTAGTCATCTCTATACCCCTTTTTTTAGCTCTTACTATGGTCTCTCCACCATCTGCCCTGACCACATTCATCCTCTTCCTTGCCTTTGAAAAGCGTATAGATATCATTGGCAGATTGACTGTATCAACCACTGAGGTCGCAATTCTATCAATTGCTATCACATGTTTAATCACCAGGTCAAAAGACATTATCAAGAGATTTGCAATGTTCTTACCACTTATCGCCTTTATACTGTGGATTATCGTCGTCTCAACCATAAGCATGGATAATCTCTCCACATTCAAACAGGGCATAAGATACATTGAGGGTTTTCTCATATTCTTTGTGCTCTATATCCTTATTGATAGAATTGATTCAGAATGGATAAATAGAATATTCTTACCTATTGCAATAGTTATCTCACTGATAGGAATAATACAGGTATTCTCCCCTGCCATCAGGCAGGTATTCCCGCCACCTCAGAATAATCAACCAGCAATCTTCGTTCATGATATGGTTCGTGCCTACTCCACCTTTGACCACCCCAATTACCTAGGTATATTTCTCATACCCCCTATGCTTCTTACCATTGGCTTATTTCTTACCTCGCGGAAATTCTATAGCGGTTTTGTTAATCTGTTCATACTGATATCTACAATATTCCTCACCCTATCAAGAGGCACCTGGTTAATTCTGTTTGTTTTCGTAATAATAGCATTGTGCTTTATTGCCAAAAGATATAAGGTCTATGCATCTAAGTTCTTGATACTAATTGTTATTATATTCGTAACCACTTCCACTCTGCTTATTATACCCACGACCAGGGATAATCTTATTAGGCGTATTGAGATGTCTAAACCTGGAGAACAATCCTATTTGGACTTA
>QMNJ01000071.1 GCA_003647715.1 Candidatus Coatesiibacteriota bacterium | reverse complement strand
TAAAACCACTAATACTCTACTCAACACTTCCTCTCCTTTTCTCTAATCTATCTCTCTAATATAACCTTCTTTGTGATAACATCACCATCTAAATAAATCTTATAATAAATTCTCCTCACCTCACTAAATTATAGCACCAAGTATTTACATTAAATAGAAAAATAAGGGGAGCATAATCACTCCCCTTACTATTCATCCTAAACTACTTCAACTTTACAACAACATAGTGTGACGCCTCACCGCTCCTCACATAGAAGAGCACCGATTCCTTCCTCTTCGCTCTCGAGATTGCCTCCCTGAAGTCACTCATTGTCTCAATCTTCTGCTTGTCCACCTCCAGGATTAAATCGCCTCTCTTCAAACCTGACTCATAAGCGGGACTCCCATATTCCACATCTGTAATAATAACTCCTTTCTCGCCTTCATAGCCAAGTTCTCTTGCAATATCATCTGTGAGCTCTTGGACTCTTATACCAATTTTTGCTGTCTCCTCTTCACCCTCTTTTTTCATTATACCTTTATCTTCTTGTGGTAGTTCGCCTATCTTGACCGTGAACTTCATCTTCTTTGAGCCCCTGTATATCTCAACCTCTGCATTCTTTCCAGGTTTGGTTCTGGATACAGACAGTCGCAACTCATTCATATCATCAACACTCTCACCATTATATTTAACTATACAGTCGCCTCTCTCTATTCCTGCCTTATCAGCAGGACCACCATCTATAACATCAGCCACCAAAACTCCCTTATCTACGGGTAGATTAAATTCCTTCACTATCTCAGGAGTTAGTGGTTGGATATAGACGCCAAGCCATCCACGCACAACTCTCCCGCTCTCCTTTAACTGCTCCATTATCTCCTTCGCCATGTTAATTGGTATTGCAAATCCAATCCCCATATAACCACCGGTATATGAGGCAATAGCGGTATTTATTCCAATAACCTCTCCTTTGAGATTAATGAGAGGTCCTCCAGAGTTTCCTGGATTAATTGCTGCATCGGTCTGTATAAAATCCTCATAGTCAGCCAAACTGACATTGGACCTACCGACTGCGGAGATTATACCTGCAGTCACCGTATGGGACTGTCTTAACGGGTGACCAATAGCGAGGACTATCTGACCTACTCTAACCATATCAGAATCTCCAAGTTTTGCCACAGACAGGTCCTTGCCATCTATCTTGAGAACCGCAATATCAGTCATAGGGTCACAACCGATGATTTGTGCATCAAACTCTCTCCCATCAACAAGTTGAACAGTTATCTTTTCCGCATCCTCAACAACATGATTATTGGTAAGTACATAACCATCGGGTGATACAATGACACCACTTCCCTCACCATATGATTTATACTCTCTTTTATGACCTGGTGGTTCCTCAAAGAACCTCTTGAAAAAGTCATCATCAAAGGGCATAGAACCAAATGGAATGAAAGGAGGTGCTGTTACTTTTAGTGTAACATCTACTTTTACTACTGCAGGGTCAACCGCAGCAACTGCCTTTTCATAGGCGAGCTGGAGTTGTTCAAGGGCTTCTGATGTCTCTACCGGCTCTTCTGCGACACCATAGGTCACCACATTTAAGCTGGATGCAACCACCAGACCAACCATAAAAGCAGAAACACTGACTAAGAACACTACTACCCAATCTCTTCTATTTATATGCACCATATGCAACCTCCATATTGCTGGTTTATTACTGAATTTTACAATAAACAAGGATGTCTTCTCAACTAAGTTTTAGAACAGGCAGGTCCAACAGCGGGAACACCGCAATCCACCTTTGGATTGAAATAACACCCCTCAAATCCAGCTGTTGATGAACACGCCAGAGCACAATTGAACACCTTACTTGATACCACTGCCGGTTTTGAATATTTCTTCTTTCGCACTTCAATTACCTCCAGATTAATTAAAAAGCCATAATTTAGCATCAAATATGTATTATATTCTAATATTAATATATCACATAAGATAATAGAACTATCTTGAAAAACAGAAAAAAAATATATCAAATTGAATTATAACTTATATAGAAACTATGTTAAAAAGAAGCATAGAGATTGAGTAAAAAATACCTATTAACTATATAATTAATCTGTAAGCGCCAACACTATGAGAGAAACCAGCTCACTCCATCAGAAATTTTTACTACAAATGGTTTTCTTATTGGAATAAACTCAAAGATATATATATTCTCTAATCCCTCTGGTAAGACGACTTCCTATATGAACAGGTATATTAAATACAAATACTTTATCGGATTTAATTTATGTTTTGTAACAAAATGTTCCTAAACCGATGCATCCTTCTTTTATACTACTGTGACACCCAGGGGGACCATCGGTTGCATCACAGGCAAGTGAATTGTTAAAAACCTTGCTAGATATTATCATTGGCTTCTTATATCTCCTCTTATTACCTCTCATAATATATCCTCCTCTATATCCTGACCTGCCTACAAAACTGCCAATTAGCAACACTCAAAGAACCACTTTCCAGCCAGCTTATTCCAGGACATCTCATACACTTTTTATTATACATACATTTTGAACATTCGTCAATTGGATTATTAGACAAATCTCTTATGAAATTCATTATCTTTGAATCATTCCATATCTTTCTAAAACTCTCTTCACGAATATTACCCGCTTTCAATCTTATCTGAATACAGGGATATACACAACCATCTGGACTAATCCCAGCATAGGAAAAACCAGCAGAGCAGGGTATTGATGGAATTTGGATATCACAGGGAGTTGAGTCATCTATCTTATATTCCTCTCCATACTTATTCTTAAAGTATTCTAACTGCGTATCTCTCAACTCCTTAATCTGCTCATTAGTTAGAATATATTTCCTGTTTGAGAAACTTCCATTATCTAATGGGGCTATTATTGAGGTCCATAAAGGAACTGCTTCGGTCAGTTCTTCTACCATATTCATCCAATTTACAAAATCCCTGTAATTATCTTTCATCCATACAGTTTTGACCACAACCTCATGCCCCCTTGATGATAACTCCCTTACTGCATTCGCGGTTCTTTCAAAAGAACCTGCCTTGCCAGTAATAGAATCGTGAACCTCCGGATTAGAGCCATACATGCTTATCTCAAACCTCTCTGGTTGCAAATCATCAAAGAAATCATACCAGGAATTATCAAACAATGTGCCATTTGAGAATATTCGCTGAGCGAAACCCTTCTGCTTAATCATAATTAGAATATCCTTAATGTCTTCACGGAGGAAAATCTCACCCCCTGTTAATATAAGTAAAAATGTTCCCATCTCCTTTAATTCATCCAAGAGACCATCAAGCTCGCTAATAGTTAATTCTTCACCACCCTTATCAAATTCAACATAGCAGTGTTTACATCTCAAATTACACCTATATGTCAATTCCAGAGTGATAATCATAGGTATAAGTTCTTCCTTTGCTTTTGACCTCAGTTCCTGCCATACAGAATAATCCTCTTTTTCATTTAATCTACTCTCTACCATCTCGTCTTCTCACTCTATCTTTAACAGTATTTTCTTTTCTACCAACTCTTTAATAAAATTTTCCAAATCATTTAATACAACCTCCTCCTCAACATCATACTGGTTGACAACCTCTTTGATTATTTCGCTCTCTGAAAAATTCTTATCTATTAATCGCCAGATTAAAGAACCAACATCAGTAAATCGGTGTATGGTCTTATCCCTAGGAAGAAGAACATAATAAACACCATTTATCTCTCTATACACCGCATCAGGATTAATCTTATATTTCATATCATTTCATCCAGATACTTATCAAATTCACTCAACCACTCACTATTATTGGGAAAATCCATGACAAATGCTTTGACACTTCTTGTTATCTTCTCCGAGTTTTCTAATACCAGGTTAGCATATTTCTTTGAACTACTGTAGAATGTTACATTCTCAACAAACCTAATCAATGCTTCAACTTCTTCTATCTTACGAATATTGTAACCATCAGATTTCTCGTGGAATATAATACCACCCAACCTATATCCACCATAATTTGATAAAACGCTTGATGAACCAAGAAATGGAGTTCCATATACTGAGTATCCTTCTTTTGAAGGAAGAATAATAGAAAGCTCTTCTCCAATAACTGTAAATCTTTGTCTGAAAAGCCCAGCTATTGTTGACTTACCGCTCATGGAGGGACCTGGAAATATAAAACACCTATTATTTTTAATGATACCAGCAGAATGAACCAAAGCACCCCCTTGGACTAAACTTAGAAAAGATGTTACATACCTAAGAAATGAATCAATACTAACTACCCCCTCATTGGATATTTCTAC
Source organism: Candidatus Coatesiibacteriota bacterium (assembly GCA_003647715.1). Taxonomy (GTDB): domain Bacteria; phylum RBG-13-66-14; class B26-G2; order B26-G2; family B26-G2; genus B26-G2. The sequence continues at coordinate 3,416 of QMNJ01000071.1, read as the reverse complement.
TGAACTCTTTTTACTCTCCCAATCAATAGTCCCCACACAATCACGAAATTCAAGTTTGTGAACATTGCCGTTATCACTTAACTTATAATTACATGCCTTGAAAAATGAACTACTAATGCCATTATTATACGAGATAAACAAATTAAACTTTTCAATGTCATCATATTTTCTAGCACTCTTCATATGGTTCTTCAATTTAATTACAACATTATATGAGACATCATCTAATGCTCTTATTAAAAATTCCCACCTTGCTATAATGAGAGATATGTTTCTGGTGTTGACATCATTCATCTTACAAGGCATTTAATCATACCTATGCTTACAGTTTCAATGTTGTTACTTATGAAATTTATTAAATATATCTTTCTATTTGCCTCACATGACTGCCAGAACTCACCAACATCATTCATCACGAGATTACCAGAATACAGTTCCCCCTCATTCAACTCAAAAAGTGGTGGAAGGGGAAATCCATCTCCATCTGCTCTCTCGCCTGTCATCCTGTCATACCTTAATATGTAACCATCATAATTTCCAAGGTTATATAAATAAGTTCCATCGTATGCCAATCCATTAGGGTATTTGGTATCTACAGATATGGGACCCTCCAGCACCTCTCCGGTATCTTTATGAACCAGATATAATTCTCTATATACATAATCAGCGCGGACTATCCATATCCCCGGCTCGATATCATCCCAAGCTGAACCGTTGGGCCAGCCAAATGTTATATCAAATCTCAGTGTGCTATCATACTGATTTGGACCCTCATCCAGCTCTATTGTATACATCGCTGAAGATGCCGGCTCCCTCGCCTTCACCACTATCAAATCGTTGTTCTCACTATCATACACCATACCACCAATGGATGTAACAGGAGGGTCTGGGACAAATTGTTCTATCTCTTCTCCAAGGTTTTCATCATCCAAACTCACCTTATATATCGTGCCGTGGATATCTGAAATCCACATATAATCGCCTGTATCATCAATCGTAATACCAAGTGGATAAAGACATGTTGGTGGAGCATAAAATTCCTTAACTATATATGCCGAATCAACAGTAGAAAAGATAGTAAATATTAGAATAAGAATTAACAAATATTTCATCCAATTATCACCTCCTAATAAATTATATCAGGATAACATAAATTATGCAACTTTTTATATACAACTGTGCTTAACACCAATAAAATAACCTACTCTGATTGATACGGCTTCAGTGTGTATGTTATCCCGGGTGTCTTCTTTCCCCCGAATCCCGACCCCTTCGCTGCTCTTTCAATCCTCTCCAGAGTCATACCCTGCCATATCTCCTCTGAAATACCCTCTATCTTCCTTACCAGCATTCTCTGCCTGACAGAATAGGTCAACTTGGATTTCTGGGGTTGGAGCCAGATAAGTGTATATATGGCTCTATTCGGATATTCCTCCATCACATTGAGTAACTCATTCGCCTGCGCCACTGAACCAAACATTGTGGTGCTCTTTGGACCTAAATACACAACCTTCTCCTCATCTATTAAAACATCTGACTGCCCTCTCTCTTCCTCCCGGACAATGTCATAGACCTCCATCTTCCTAAAATTTGGTTTTGTCATCTCCAGCTTTGCAAGAAGGTGTGCAGGGTCACCCGAAACATCCTCTGCAACTTCCAGATTATCATAAATGTCTATCCTGACCTTATCAAAGTCGGCATACTTATCATCAGCAAAATACCGCATCAATTCATTTAGCTCCTCCACAGTTGATGATGGCGCAACAGCTATATTCATTCTAATATATCTATCTAAATATGGATTCTCGGTGCTTATATATCCAACCTGATACTCTATTGGTGGAGGGGGAGATGGGGTCTTACCCGCCTCTTTACCCCTTGCACAGTGCGAAGTCACAAAACTTACAATCAATGAAATTACTGCTATTATTAGGAATTTGTTAATGCCTGGACTAACGCCTCGTAATCGCATCACTCCTCGGCTCCACTCTCATTCACTATCTCACCAATAAGTTCCCTATCTTCATCAGATATATCAAGAAAATATATTGCCACACTATGCGAGAATTCTCTGGTGGGCTTCCCCTTCCTCTCAGTTCTAACCACAATTCCATCACACTCTATCTCCTTCTGCTTCCCCTTCGTTCTCTTACCCTTCTCAAGAATAAGGTGAACATGAACTATGGTATATGGCTCGATATAATGGCTTGTATCACAGTATATACCACCCTGACTTATATCAACTGTCCTCAAAGCACTCTTTTTATCAGATTTCCTGGATTGAACAACCCCTCCCCTCAAACGGGCTTTTACCCTTTTAAACCTACGCTTTTCCTGTCGTTTAGAACCCATACGCTTACTCCTTGCTCAATTCTCCAAACTTGGTAATTTATCATCCTTTGCTACCGCCAACTGCGACAACTTTAAATGACTAATCCACATAAAAACAAACCCTAATATTATAACAGGAATAAGTTGTGATAGGTGTAGTAAAATAGAAAAAGTCAGTGCCTCACCGCTGGTGACGCTAGAGTTTGAAATCTTCACTGCTAATACGCTTGAAACCTCAAAAGTCCCCAGATTGCTTGGAGATGATGGAATTGAGATACCAATAGCCACCAGTGCGGTTACAATAAACGGTGTATAATAAGGCATAATCTCACTAAAATGGAATGATTCAATCACCATCCAGGTGGAAAGAACTATTGTTCCCCACACACAGAGAGAAAGTATAAAAGACATCAGGATTCTCCTGGGACTTTTTAACACCCCCATACCCTTCACAAACTTATCTATTCCCCTCCTTACTTTCACTGCTACCCTCAATGAGAACAAAGCAAAAAATCTCTCAAATAATCTTGAAGTTGCTTTGTGGTTTCTATAGAAGAGAATAAATAATACTCCAGTAATTGCATATATTATTACTCCGATAAAACCAGCCATCCATATGCTCTCTGACTTCTTATAACCCAGCACGATTACCAATCCAAGCCATATAGCAATTATTGCAAAACCATCAAACATTCTTGTTAATAACACACTGGCAACGCTAGTTGTCTTGCTTATTCGTGCATACTTTGAGATAATATAAGCCCTTACAAACTCCCCAAGTCGCACAGGGAATATACAATTCGCCATAAAGCCAATCATAATAGAACTGAAGAGGGGCATAAAGGATACATTCCTTACCTCATATAGAATATAATGCCACCTTACTGCCCTGAATATAAAACTGACCAGAAAAACAATCATAGAAACAATAATTAGTGTATAATTTGCTTTCTTTAAGGTGCTCAATACATCTCTAAAGTTTATCTGAAAACCTATTAATATTATGATGACTACACTTACCGCCACCCCTATCAGAAACTTCTTATCTCTCCACATATATTCCCTCTTTGAAAGATTAAAAATAT
>QMNJ01000070.1 GCA_003647715.1 Candidatus Coatesiibacteriota bacterium | reverse complement strand
CTATCTCTTTGTCAAGGGCGCTGTATTCTAAATCAAGACCAGAAACGCTCTTCTCATAATCATAAGGTTCAAGTCCACCTGTATAAGCGTATATTCTATCCTCAAGCGATTTAATTTCATTCTCTATTTTTTTCTGCTCATCAAATCTTTTCTCGAAATCATCAACAGATTGTTCATCATATTTCTTAAGAATTACCTTAATCTCACTCTCTAAACCGGCTATGTTAATACCTATGCCCTTCATTCTTGCAATGATTGTCCCCCCTATGAGAAGGATGCCTCCAAGTAGACCTGCCAATATTGAAGATGTGTGAAATCCTCTTGATATTCCAGATATAATACTAAAGCCAAGTGATATGACACCGGCAATACTGAATATATAGCCCAACTTCCTATTAAAACCTGCCTTTGTCTTATCTGAGTGCTTTAATAAAATATTGTACTTCCTTATTGATTCTATATCATCAGGTGTTATTTTCCTTATCTCTGATTGCTTTTCCTTCTTGGTCATCAATTCCTTTTTATCCTCCTTGAATTTTTTGTATTGTTCCCACTTCTTTTTTATCTCCTCCTGCTCTGCTCTCTTCTGTATGAGTTCCCTGTTCTTCTCTAATACTTCCTCCTTTATTTTTAGATTTTCTGACTTCTCTTTATATTGTTTTTTCATTTCTTGGAGTTCTGTGCGTTTCTGGAGAATAGTATTGACAGACCTTGATAGTTCATCTCGCCTGTTTTTGAGATTGTAAAGGTTCTCTTCCGTCTCCTTTATTATGTATTCTGGAGTTCTTGGGTCTTTTCTACACCTATTAGCAAGTATATATGCTTTTTTTATAATGTTATCTATATTTTCAACCCCACCTGTTATCACTGCCTTCAATTGGTTTGACAAACTTGATTTATCAAGTTCTAACATCTCGCCCTGTCTTATAAGTATAGTTGATGTGAGAATGCTCTCATCCGTGAATGTTAGAATCTCACCGACACCTTCCAATATTTTTTTGTGGTGTGTGTATTCCCCTGATGGTATTTTTATGGATTCGCTCTTATTTGAGAAGTTCCTCTTTATTGCAAAATCCCCCTTCTCAGTTTCTCCACCAACCTCCAGAATCCAACCTCTGTCTGTTCCCCATGAAATCAGTGATTCTGGCTTATATTTTGTATGCCTTACCGACTTGAACATTGCTGTCTCAAGAGCCAATAGGGTAGTTGACTTGCCCGATTCATTAGGACCATAGACCACATTTATGCCATCAGTGAACGAAAAGCGAGTAGGTTCTCTGAACCTCTTGAATCTCTCCATCACCAGATATTTGAACTTCATTCAATGCCTCCTTGTTAACCTTATGCCTTCAATTAATACATCCTTCCAGTAATTCTTCTCCCTTTCATCCTTTGCCTCTTTTATCTTTGCCTGTACCTTCTCAAAGAATCTACCGAGAACGCTATCCTTGGGTATATCCGATGGTATCTCATCTGTGATGACCTCAAGTGCATCTTTTGTAATTGAGATTGCAAAAAAATCACTATGGCATATATCCTTTATGCCGTCAAAATCTATCTCTTCTGTTGGTTTGATTGTTCCATTAAGTTTTAAGTTTAATATTATGTTTTCATCTTTATATTCCTTTATTGTCTCAATAATCTCATTCGTCTTATCCTCACCTTTTAGTTCTATAGAGATATTCTTCACTTTCAGTTTCCCTATTCTAATTGGAGTATATTTAGTTTCTCCATTATCTATTTCAACTAATATTACATTCCCTGTCTCTCTCTGGTCCCTTGATAATGGTTCTATTGAGCCAGGGTATATGGCGATTGGTTTTTGCCCTCTCACTATATTAAATCTATGCCAATGACCAAGGGCTATGTAGTCAAAGCCAGATTTCTTCATCTCCTCATCTGATATGAGCATATCATCACCGCTTACAAGTCCACCTTCAATTGATGCGTGGGCAAGTGCTATGTTAAATCTCGCATCCTCTCTGGGTGAAAGCCCTCTAAGCGCTCTCTTTCCTACATCCTCACCCTTATAGGCATTTCCAGTGATGTAAATGCCTGTTGTGTCATCATAGTAGTAATCACAATCAAGACCAAAGATGAATACATTACTAATCTTAGGTAATTGTTGGTATATTGAATCTTTCGTTAGTTTGTCATGAGTCCCCGGTAATATAAAGCATTTTAGCCCGTTTTCAGACAATCTCCTAAGTCCATCTATTACAGTTGAAAGGGAGATTCCCCAAACACGGTTAGAATCAAACAGGTCTCCAGCAATCAAGAGTATATTAATATCCTTATCAATACATAAAGAGACCAATCTATTGAAGTCATCAATCAGAGTTTCTCTGAACTTATCACCATTTACAGGGAATGTTGCCCCAATATGAAAATCAGCACAGTGTATTATCCTTACCATTTTTACCTCTTATAATCTAATAGATAATATAATAATATAGACAGATACTTTCCATAATAAAAGATTTTTTAATATTATTTGGATAGAAGATTATGAATTCCAATCCCATAGTTCGCCTAACAAATATTGTCAAGACATTTAAGTCGCCAGGTGGGATTGTGAATGCACTCAGAGATGTGTCACTGGAGGTGAGAAGGGGCGAGGTGCTGGGTATTGTGGGTCCCAACGGGGCTGGAAAGTCAACCCTCTTGAGAATTATTGCTGGTCTCATTGTGCCCGATGGTGGCGAGATAGTGTGGTCAGGTTATAATAAAGAGAGGAGACCAATATTTATTGGCTCATCGGAGCGTGGTTTCTATTATCGTCTATCGGGCATTGACAACCTGAGGTTCTTTCTTAAACTTGCAGGGCAGGAATTTGATGAGGACGGAGGTGAATTTAGGTCTCTGGTTAATAGGTTTGAACTTGAGACGGTAATAGGCAGGAGGTATCAGACCTATTCAACCGGTGAGAGGCAGAGGTTTGCTCTGCTTTATGCTATTCTGGCGAAACCATCATTGTTCATCATAGATGAGTTCACCCATAGTGTTGATATACTCTCCCAGAGTGGGCTTGCGTCTTTGGTGCGTGAATATGTTAATGAGAATAGTGGTGCCATAATCGCTACTCACCAGATAGGCATAGTGAGGGAGGCATGCCATCGGGTTGCGTTCATAAATAATGGATGTATTGTAGCAGTTGGTATGCCCCAGGAGATATCAAGGGTCTATTTCAAGGGTGATGAATTCCGCCTCATACTGGATGGCACAACTGCTGATGTCACCGACATAGAAAATGTAGAGATAATTGGAATTGAGAAAGTAGGTGGTAGGGCTATCGTGGATGTGCGATTTGAGGGAGGTCTTCCAGAGTTGATTATAACCGTGGAGAGGAGGGGGGTTAGGGTGTTGTCTGCTATGAACATAGGCGAGGATATCGGTGAGGCATACCGGAGGGCGATAGAGAGAGATGTGGAATAGAGCCAGGAACTTCATTTCAACCATTAATATGCTCGTATGGAAGAATATAAAACTTGGTCTATCATACAGGTTCAACCTTCTATTGCAAATTGTATGGCTTGCCGGGCTTACCTTTGGCTTCTACTTCCTCTCCAAGACATTTGAGGCATATATACCACCAATGCTGAGGGACTACGGTGGCTATTTTCCATTCGTTCTTATTGGCTACTCTTTTGTTGGGCTTCAGGGTGCGGGGCTGGGTTCACCATCTTCATCTATCAGGGATGAGCAAGTTCAAGGCACACTGGAGTTGCTGTTGGCAAACGGTGCCTCACCCCTTGCAATTGCTACCTCAGGTGCTATAACCTCATACCTGAGAACAATCCTAAATGCGGTCGTCCTGATTCTAATCGGGTTAGCCCTGATTGGTGGGGGAGTTGCATTAGGTGGGTTTGTAGGTGCGTTGATAGTGCTTATTCTATCGTCGCTTGCTTATTTCGGTCTGGGGCTTATGGGCTGTGGTTTTATTCTCACATTCAAGAGGGGTAATCCCGTGTTGATGGCATACAGCGGTCTTGCGTATCTTGTATCGGGTGTCTATTTCCCTTATCATATACTACCAGTGCCACTTCAGATAGTTGCGAAGGCAATCCCCCTAACATACACACTTGATGGCTTGAGAAAGTCGTTATTATTAGGTCTCCCTGTAGGTGATATATGGTTTGAGATTGTGGTTCTTGCGGGGATGGTTGTTGTATTTCTCCCGCTTGGTTTTTTATCCCTTCGTCTCTCAACTGTAAGGGCTAAGAGGGACGCATCACTTACTCAGTATTAGTTCTCTATTAGGTGCTTCAAAACACTTATAATAGTATTCAGTTTCTCAATATTGTCTTCCACGGTTGGTTTGAACATCAGATAGGGTGCTCTGCCCTTAACGCCTATCATTGTATCAGTAATGCCCTCAATTCTGCCACTCATTTTCTCACTGCTTATGCCATCACCGATGAGGGTTATGAGACCATCATCCTCCGTTATGGTCTCTATACGCGCCTCTGATGCCAGGACTCTAATATGTGCAACCCTGGTTAAACATTTTACCTCATCGGGCATCTCACCATACATATCTGACATCAAGTTCTCTAAGTATTCTATCTCCTCAATTTTGTTGGCATCAGCCAATTGCCTGTATATGGAGAGGCGTGATTTCTGGTCTGGTATATACATCTCGGGTATATATGCATTTATATCAAGGGAGACCTTGACCTCTCTTTTATGCTCTTTTAACTTCCCGAGCATTTTTTGTGCTTCCTCTGCTATCATCTTCATATAGGTCTCAAATCCCACGCTTGCAATGTGCCCTGATTGCTCCCTTCCCAGTATGTTGCCGGCACCCCTTATCTCCAGGTCCCTCAGGGCAAGAGAGAAACCACCGCCCAGGTAGGTGGTATCCCTTACCGTCTCCAGGCGCATCTGGGCTGTCTTACTGATATGACCGCTTGATGGAATTAACAAATAGCAGTATGCCTGAATACCACCTCTTCCAACCCTTCCTCTCAATTGGTGCAATTGTGCCAGACCGAATCTATCCGCCCTATTGATGATTATGGTGTTGACCATAGGATTATCTATGCCCGATTCTACGATGGCGCTTGATATGAGACAATCAAACCTGCCCTCATAGAAGTCGGTCATCACCCTTGTGAGTTCAATTTCGTCCATCTGTCCATGTGCCACCCTGAATCTCACCTCTGGGAGCATCTCCTCAAGCATAGCGTGAATACCACCTATTGTCTGAACCCGATTGTGAATGAAATAGACCTGACCACCTCTGTATATCTCCCTCATTATTGCGTCCCTTATCACATCCTTGCTGAACCTCCTTATGTATGTGTATATTGGCTGTCTCTCCTCGGGTGGTGTTCCAATATTTGATATGTCAAAGATATCCGATAAGGCAAGATAGAGTGTTCTCGGTATCGGTGTGGCAGACATTGATATGACATCTACGCCTTTTGTCATCTCTTTTAATCGCTCCTTCTGCATCACTCCGAATCTGTGCTCTTCATCCAGTATTACAAGCCCAAGGTCTGCAAATCTCACATCCTTTGAGAGAAGACGGTGTGTTCCAATGATTATATCCACACCGCCAAGTGCTAACCTATTTAGTATCTCTCTGTTCTTTGATGGTGGGTTCAGGCGTGAGACCATCTCAACAGTTATTGGAAAATCGCTTAGGCGTCTTCTAAATGTGGTCAGGTGTTGTGAAGATAGAATGGTGGTGGGCACCAGGACCGCCACCTGCTTACCATCCAGAACCGCTTTGAAAGACGCTCTTATGGCAACCTCTGTCTTACCGAAGCCCACATCTCCGCATACTAACCTGTCCATCGGAACGCTCTTCTCCATATCCTTCTTTATCTCCTCTATCGCCTTCAACTGGTCCTCCGTCTCTACATACTCAAACGACTCCTCCAGTTGATACTGCCACGGCTTATCTTCCCCGAATGCATAACCCTTGCTTATCTTTCTCTCTGCATATATCCTTACCAGGCGCTCTGCTACCTCACCTGCCTTCTTTTGGGCTTTCTTCTTTCTCCGCTCCCAAGCCCGACTACCCGGTCTGTCAAGGGCAGGCGACACTTCACTGCCTGTGTATTTGAATACCTTATTGGTGTCTTCCACGGGGACATATATCCTACTCTCATTGGCGTATTCTAATACCGCATACTCAGATAGAGTCCCCCCAGTTCTAATCAACATCAGACCGCGGAATACACCTATACCATAGTCCTCGTGAACGCAGATGTCATTGATGTCCATCTGGGTATATGACCTGATTGGGGTTCCGATGTCTGGTGGTGTTTTCTTCTTTGGGGTTTTGACCTTCTTCTGTGTTCTGCCACCGAATAGTTGTCTGGTAGATGTAAGAGCAAGACCGATATCATCTATGTAGAAGCCACCCATAAGCCCTGACCTGATAACTGTGATGTAAGGGCTTGAGCGGGGAAGAAGTGTGTTCAGAGTGTTAATTAGATTACCTGTATCTTCACTGTCGGTGGCGAGGATTATACTTCCTCCATCTCTAACTGTCTTGTAAGCGATTCTATCTATGGTCTTTGTGTCCTTTATAGAAACACCCCACTTACTGGCATTGAGGGTGAGTTTCAATAAGCCCTTCTTCTTTACATCCTCAAAATAGACCACCTTTCTTACCTGTTTATTGTGGAGTATCTCATCAATGTCTGTGTAGATATGACTGGGAGGGGGCATAATATCGCCCCTTGAGACAGCACTCTCGTATCTCTGCCACCTGATGAGGTGAAGTTCATCATTCTCTCTGATTGTTTCTTCAGCAGAGCAGACAATGAGGGTTATATCATCTTCTAAGTAGTCAAGGAGGGTGGTGGTTTTTTCATACAGTATTGGAATGAATGGCTCCAAGTTCTCATAATCGGGTGAGGCAAGGATTGTCTCCATACGCACCCCAAGGTCGTCTGATACAGCATAAGCCCTTTTCAAGGCAGATTCAATATCCACGCCTCTTGTTAACGCTTCACGAGTGGGGATAACATTAATCTCCTTGATATGTGATGTTGACATCTGGGTGGACGGATTGAAGCGTCTTATTGATTCCACTTCGTCGCCGAAGAACTCAATTCTTACTGGTTGTTTCTCGCCGGATACATAGACATCAACTATACCGCCCCTTATAGCAAATGTCCCAGGGACTATAGTTAACCCCTCCTGCCTGTAGCCCAGTTCAATGAGGTCTGATACCAGTTGGTTCAGTGGGATAGTATTTCCCACCCCAATTTCAATTATTGACCCTGAGAGTATATCAGGTGGGGTAATATATTGTGTTATCGCAGGAAGCGAGGTTACTATCATCTTCGCTTCTCCTGAGGCGATGGTGCTCAAGCACTGTAATCTATCTCCCATCACATCCTGGTGTGGTGAGCCGGTCTCATACGGCATAAGCTCCCAGGGAGGAAATAGGACGATTGTCTCCGGTCTGGCAAGTGTTGATACTACCTCTGAGTATTCTCTGAGCTCCCTGTGAATTGTGGTCGCCTCCTCGGCTGTGGCGGTAAGGACCACAATTGGTTTTTCGTGGTTGAGCGATATGGCTGAGGTAGCAAATGGTCTGGCTGTTCTTGGGAGTCCGCTTATGGCATAGTTTCTCTCACACTCATTATCCGAGCAGATGCTCAGGTTATTCTCTATGATTTCAGAGAGGAGGGCTATGTATTCTGATAATGGTTCTACTCTCATGTTTTATAAACAATTCTAACAATTTTACATCTTGTGTGCTTCAATATTGCAGATAATATATTGGTCTAAAAATAGAATGTTATATTGAGTATAGTTATCGGAAGTGATTTACTTGTTATTTGCCCGAACTTGTATTGATGAGCATTGGATAGATATATAG
>QMNJ01000069.1 GCA_003647715.1 Candidatus Coatesiibacteriota bacterium | reverse complement strand
TCATAAAAACATAAGGAGGTAGAGAAATATGAAATGGTTTGCTTTTCTATTATTAATCATATTTCCAACCTTTGTTCTTGCGGTATCATCCGGTGGGCTCGGGACTTTTTCTAATGAACAAAATGCAATTGATATGGACTCTCTCAATACCTCTCTCTCCGAGCACGGCTACGAGACATTAGCCACCAATCAATTTACCCTCGGTGGTGGTGGCTATGCACTGGTGTGGAAGCGGTTCTTATTCGGGGGTGAGGGATATGGCATACTGCCCAATACCCTTGATGGTGAGGAGAAGACCGCAAAGATAACCATGGGCTATGGTTTTGGTTCATTCGGCGTGGCGCCTGTGATTACAAAACACTTCCTCATCGCTCCGATTATTGGCTTCGGTGGATACGGGATACTTATGCGTCTCATACCGGATGATATAGAAAGGGACTTTGGTGGCATCCTTGACGACCCAGCCCGGATTAGCGAACTGACCACCAGCGGGTTTATGACCACCTTTCAGTGTAAGGCATACTTCTTATTCCCATTCACCTCCTATGAAGACAGGGAGAGCGGTCTGACGGTGGGCGCAAGCGCGGGCTACAACTGGGCACTAAGAAAGGGCGATTGGTCACTGGCGGACTTCAAAGTCCACAATGCACCTGAGACCTCCATGGACGGCTTTTTCATCCATGTGGAGGTCGGAGGTTATGGATTTAATATGTGAGGGATTAGAACAAGAAACCTCAATTGTTAATTGGGGAGGTAAGAACAGCTATAAATATATAAAAAAGCCGGAGAGTGAATATAGAATATTTAATCTACATTTCGCCTAACCGCCCCTCTTTTAGAGGCATAAAACCACTAAATGCATAAGGCAACAATGCTCTAAAGTTATCCATACACTATTTTTGATTGCAAACGGGAAGTCAGAGGCGAATTTACCAGTAATAATTATTCTCTCACATATTAAGCACGAACACGAATGGGCATTATCAGAACAGGTATTCCCTGATGATAGAGGCGCTTCTGGATTGCGAATGGAGTGTAGTTATGGAGCATACGGGTGAAAACCGTCTCGTGCGGGAAGACAAGTTGGCTTGTAAAAACAATGGCGTTGGGGAAACGCTCAACCAGCTCCACAATCAATCTCTTCGCTTCATAAGCAACATCGGTGCCCAGGGCATAGACACTCTCAGCATAATAACCGTGCGAGCGCATCATCTCAACATATCTTGCTAAATCAGCTTCTACGCTCTCCTTCAGATTCTCTATCTCATCAATGCCCTTGAACCTCCCAGCATCTATTACCCCAACTTGGAGAAACACAAAGTTATTGAAGTGATGGGGAAAGTTGCGTATTACATTTAATAAAGTATGTAATCCAAGACCGTTATAGCCGTTTACCAGAATAATTGCAGTTCTGCGTCCTGGGCTGACGGGTTGTGGTATTCTCGCTCTGGTCACCTCTCCTATTGGTGTCTCACCATTTGCAGGTAAACTGACCTTGTGCAGTTCATCAAGGTGTTTTAGCATACCTCTTACCATCCTGTAGTGTCTCTTTATGAGCACTGCCACCGCAATCAGCGATGTTGTAACAACCAGAGTCAACCAACCACCCTCATCAAACTTCATAATTATCACCATCAATAAGATAAAAGCAGTAAGTATGAAGCCAACACCATTTATCATAATCTTATAGGACCAGCCCTCCTCCCTCTTTCTTCCCTTCCACCACAGTTTTACCATCCCCATCTGAGAGAGGGAGAAGGTCAAGAATACATTTATACTATACAAAATCACCAAGAACGAGACCGACCCACCGGAGAACCATAGTAGCAACAGAGAAGCACCACCCATCATTAAAATCCCGTTCATTGTGACCAGGCGGTCACTCAACAGAGCAAGGCGCGACGGCATCCACTGGTCCATTGCTAGATTAGCAAGCACCATAGGACCACCAAGAAAGCCCGTCTGTGCTGCCACAAGTAAGATGAATGCCTCCGATATCAGAGCCACCATCACGAATATATTCCCGCCCCACCACGAATATGCTACCTTATTGAAGAGTATGGCATTCAAGGTCTTGCCCGCCTCAGGCTGAACCCCATAGAAGAGATAGCCCAGTATTAAACCACAAGCCATAAACGCCAAGCTTATCGCCATATATGTCATTGTGCGCTTTCCCGTCTTCACCCTCGGCTCCCTTAGAAGTGGGAGACCATTACTTATCGCCTCTATACCGGTATAGGTGCCTCCCCCTAAACTGTAGGCATACAAAACCAGAAAGAGAACACCGAAGAAACCCATCTGTGAAACTGAGGTCTGTATCTCAATACCTGTATTTTCAACCAGAGTAGGAATACCGGTGATATTGGCTATCAATGCATACAGTATCACAAGACCATGGGTTATAATAAAGACCAAGAAGATTGGAACTATAGGGACTACAGATTCCTTCACCCCTCGTATATTGATGCCTATGAGAAGTATTAGCACACCCATAGCTGTGAGCAACTTATACGATTGCCACTCTACAGGTAAGAAGCTGAAGATAGCATCAGCCCCACTGGCAACTGAGACAGTTATGGTGAGAACATAATCAACCACCAGTGCACACCCAGCAACCATACCCACATTGGGGGAGATAAGCTTGCTTGCTACAAGATAACTACCACCACCAGTTGGGAACTTCTCCATCACCTGCTTATAACTGGCACTGATGACAAAGACGGTGAGAGCAGTCAGTAAAGCCAGTATTATAGCAAGGTAGGTGTGCCCGCCAAGCGCCAGAAAACCCTCAGCAGGTCCATAGCACGATGATGAGATGCCATCGGCACCCAGCCCTATCCAGGCGAGAAATGCAACAAGCGATAACTTGCGAAATACACCCGGCTCCATAGGGCTTATAGCCCTGCCAAATACGAACCGCTTTATCCTGCCTGGTATGCCGTTACTACTCTCCCTCTCCATTATCAACAACCGCTCACATATAGTTAAAAATCCCCCTTTAAGTGGGGAACAACTTATTTCTATATCACCATTATATCTCCGCTGAGAGATATTTTATCAGATTTTTATATCAAAGCAATCCTATTAAGAACACTAAAATGCCTTTATTACCAGACCTCCTCCAAGGGTGAAGAACTCCCACGAGTAATCATACTTATATTTCTACTTCCTACCCACGGGCATTATTGCTACGGGAAGGTAATCATCGGGCAGATTGAGAACCGCTCTCACCTCGCCGTCGTTGAAGGCGCCTATGACCACAGTGCCAAGCCCCAGATTCTCCGCCTGAAGGGCTATGTTCTGGGCTACGCAACCACCCTCTATCAATACATACCTCTCCGCCCTCTCACCATACTTCACCCTGGTTCTCTTAACATCACCGACTATAATTAGGGAAAGCGGCGCATCCCTCACAGATGACTGGTAGAGCGCAGAGCGGTATAGCCCGCCCCTCACATCCCCCCTCATTACCTTCTCAATTGAATGGGACTGCGGTATATAGTGGAAGACGCCCTCTTCTCTTGCCACATATATCTCAACCGGGTAGAGTGCACCTGCGGATGGTGCGGTTCTGAAGCCGTGGGGCGAGGTTATCCCCTGGGCAGACCACAGCAGTTGCGACAGCTCCTCCATTGTTATATCACTCTCACTGTATGAGCGGACAGACCTGCGTCCGGACAACGCTTCATTTATTGTTATTCCACCATCGGTATCGGGAGATGGCAGGTCAATCACATCACCAGCATCCTCAGAGCCACTCCCCGATGAACTTCCCCCCTTCTCTGCAGGCGAACAGGACGCATAGGATAAAAACACAATAAGTATGATTATGAACTTCATAATCATATACAATCTGAAAATAGTTATAACAGAATTTATGTTCTTATAACGCAATAATCTTATATTACCATTATCACCAATATAGCAAGCAAATCATCTTATAATCAATATATGGCTGTCTGCAAGTTATGTGGAAAGAAGTCAAAGATAGTGTCAAGCGCCCTCAACCTGTGTTATGAGTGCATAGTCAAGAGACCCGAGATGTCAAGACCTATCATTGAGATAGCACATACCAGGGCGAGAAAGCCATATAACCTGCCACCACTCCCCCCTGATAACGGTATTCTCTGCGAGAGGTGTGGCAATGCCTGCAGAATAGCGGAGGGAGAAAAGGGCTACTGCGGTATGGTTGAAAACAGGGGTGGCAAACTGACCCTTCTCTCCACAGCGAGCCGTGGTTATCTATCATACTACCTGGACCCCCTACCTACCAACTGCGTCGCCAGCTGGGTCTGCCCCGCAGAGACAGGTGCCGGCTACCCCGAATATGCTCGCAGAGACGGTCCCGAATACGGCTTTAAGAACCTCGCCGTCTTCTACCACTCCTGCACCTACGACTGCCTCTTCTGCCAGAACAGCCACTTTAGAGATATGTATTTGAAGGGCGAGACATCGGCGAAGACACTTGCAGGCGAGGTCAGTGAGAGGGTCGCCTGTATCTGTTACTTCGGTGGTGACCCCGTCTCCCAGATTGAGCACTCGCTCGCAACCTCAAGAATTGCACTTAAGAAGGCAAAAGAGGAGAAAAGAGTCCTCCGTACATGCTGGGAGACCAACGGCTCAATGAGCACTCGTATTGCACGACAGATGATGGAGATAGCACTTAGAAGTGGCGGTATCATAAAGTTTGATATTAAATGCGCCGACGAGAACCTTCACTTCGCACTCACCGGTGTCTCCAACCAGCAGGCGTGGGAGAACCTGAGAGCGCTTTCAGAGTATATACCACAGAGACCATCACCGCCCCCTCTTGTGGTGAGCACACTTTTGGTCCCCGGCTATGTGGATGAGGATGAGGTGGGCGAGATTGCAAGGCGAGTAGCGGTTATAAACCCCGACATACCATACTCACTTCTCGCATTCTATCCCTGCCATAAGATGTCCGACCTGCCAACCACATCTAAGAGGCATGCAAGCAGGTGTTATGAAGTAGCGCAGGAGGCGGGTCTCACACGAGTTCACCTCGCCAATCTACACCTATTATCAACATATGATTACGAATAGCATTCAAAGAGCAGGTTATACTAAAAACCAGTTCTATAGATAATATGTTGTAATATCACATACTTATCTTTATAATTTTATAGAAAATATGTTTATAAAATTGAGGTGATGAAATGAAGACAACTACAAAAGCAATAATTCTCGTCCCATTGCTTACCGGTCTTGCATTATCGCAGACAACATTCAACATAGGTGATATGGAGTTTAATGTGGGAGGATACATCCAGGCGCTATGGGTTGATATGGAGAAACCCATTGATACTGGATATTATCGTTATGAATACGATTTAGAACGCAATGATACTATTCGTCTCAGAGACGCTCGTATTACACTCAGCGGAAACTATAAGGAAACCGTGGGAATATACCTGGAACCACATCTTGGTGGATTAGACGAGACCTTCAACGACTGGGGAATAAAATATGAACCATGGGATGAAGATTATGGAGAATTTCCGGAGAGCAGAGCGGACCTCTACCTTGGTTATGGCTGGTTCAAATGGAGTATTTTAACCATTAGAGGCGGGAGGATGTTCGTCCCTGCTGGAATAGAGGCAACTATGAGAAGCCCGGAGCTTCACTTTGTTGACTACTCCAACGCCTCAAGGTCGCTTCTACCGGGCAGGGATGAGGGCATAGACCTCTGTTTACTTCTCGGAGAAAAAGAGGACCCACCATTCATTGAATTAGATACCGCATTATTTCACTCCTTCTCGCCTGACTATTATCTAAACCACTGGGAGGGATTGGAACCTGAAGACAATTACTATACAACAGGAGATTGTAAGGGTATATGGGACAAACCCAAGGTAATATCATTATCATTCAACCCGATACCCGTGAAATTCCTCTCCGGTCTTTCTCTCAACAGTTATTTCCTACACGACCGCACCTGGAGCTGGGACATACACAAAGAATGGCACTGGCCAGATGGTTATGAAATAATAAATCAGGGGTGGCTTCCCAGCAAGCGTTTTGGCTACGGCGTTGGCTTCTCTCTAAATTTTCCCAGAACCTATATTATGGCTGAATATATCTATGACCACATACTCAGGGACTATAGGTGGGAAACATTTGAGCGGTGCGAGGAGAACTTCGCAAGATTGGGTCTGGTCGTTGGCGGGTCATATTGTCAGCCACTTGGCTTTCTAAAACTTGAGCCAACATTCCGCATAGACCTGTTTGACCCCGATAAGCATTTTGATTACGACAGGGTCATAACATACACATTTGGTATCAATACTTATCTGATAGACGGGCATCTTGTATTTATGGCTAACTATGAGCATCCTCAGGAACAGGTCCCCTCAGAAGACGAGACCTATGAAGAAGCACGATATGAATCCCAGTATCCAGACGACAGGTTCCTCTTTCAGTTGATGGTGAGCATGTAGCAAGCGTATTTATAAACCTATCGTGTGACGAGATACACATAAAGGCAATGAGCGATTAGAAGAAGTGCCTTAGAAGGGCGGAGCAGGCGGGGCTGGCAAGAGCTAAGGTTGTAAACCTCCACCTGTTATCATACAGTGACTATTAGAACGAACAAATGTATTATTTATAGGGGAAATTAATGAATTGCCCTTTTTTATATGCAAAGGTTAATGAATTAAGCACCAGGGTTTGATTGGTTAAACCCTACAAATCAAAAGGTAAGGGTAATTATGAACCAAAATGCATTTCTTTAATGATAATCAAATTGTATTAAATATAGATATTAAAAAGATTAGCGATATCAATATAAAATTACAGATAAAGAATCCTATCACCTCGTATTGACAGATAAAAGACAACATGATATATACACAAATGATAAAAGACCAATATAAATGAGGAGGTGAAAAATGCGTAGATTAACATTGGCGGTCTCCATTATAGCACTCATAGTATTGGTGCTATCATGTGGAGAAGATGATGGGAACGGTGGAACCGAAAACTATATCCCACACAAGGATGGCTCCACCTGGACATACCAGGTGACAAGCAACTTAGGTCCACCATACCAGCAAACGCAGACCATAAATGGAACCCGCAATATACAGGGTATCAACTGCCAGGTAATTGAAACCATAATTACGCTGGATCCAAACCACATAACTCGCTCCTTCTTCGTTGACAACGACACAGATAAGCAGACCTTTTATGGCTTTGAGGAAGAGGAAGGAGGCGAAATCACTTATTATTCTGAATTCCCGGAGGGCATCGTCTTCTTGAGATATCCTTTCACTGTTGGTGACGAGTGGGAGATATATTCTGCTGAGGGTATAAAACCAACCGAATGTCCATTTATCTCTGATTATTTTGACGACGATGACTTTGACGATGATGGTCAGGATGATACAATGGATATCAGTATTAAAGCGAAAGTAGAGGCGCAGGAGGATGTTAAAGTCACCGCTGGAGATTTTAGCAACTGCTACAGAATACTATACTCCTATGACATAACACTCCACTGCACCGATATGGGCGAAATTGATGTAGATTATACCGACACGGTCTGGGTAAAGCCATATACCGGGACAGTCAAGTGGCAATTCTCTATGGAATTACCTGACCCAATGCCTGACAATGAGCTAGTTGCGGAACTAATAGATTATTCACTCCCATAAGGCATTTCATATTATTTTGGGGAGGGATAAATACCCTCCCCTTGCTATATTCAGGCAAAATACCATAAAATCATAAACAAATTGCATAATTTAAATGTTTTCGCCAATGTGCGAACATCCCTCCCTGATTGTGTACACCTGTGTGCCTGTTGCAATTACCATCCATAAGCCTCCTGCAATAGTCAAGACAGGGTCCATCTCACTCGCTTAAGCACCATGAATACCAGCTATCAGAGT
>QMNJ01000068.1 GCA_003647715.1 Candidatus Coatesiibacteriota bacterium | reverse complement strand
ATACTAATATATCCCGGATACTCTCTCTCAGATATATCAATTCCAAAGGACTGTAAGCGTAACTTCTCACCCCCTGAGAACAACGGCTCTTCCACCACCTCAATTCCAGCATACCTATAGTTCAACTCCGATAGCAATACACCAGCAGTCCAGAAAATAAAAGAAAAAGATAAAAAAACAATAGAAAACCTCATATTCAGATAACTGATTTTAATAAACTATCACCATAATTTGTAATTAAAATAAGATTGCATTTTTCCCTTGAAAATATGCATATTTGTAAATATAATTTTTTGATTGAGCACTTGAATGAAATAAAAGAAATAATATCAGGTCTGAGGATTATACCTCCCCAAAGAGGATGGGGAGGGTATTTTTTATTGATATGGTATTGAGAAGCAAAGACCTCATAGGAACCCAGTATCTTACTGAAGATGAGATTGAGGAAATACTCACCACAGCCCATACCTTCACCGAGATTGCAAAAAGAACCGTTAAGAAGGTGCCTGCCTTGAGAGGTAGAACCGTGGTCAACATCTTCTTTGAACCATCCACTAGAACTCGCACCTCATTTGAGCTTGCCGCCAAGAGATTATCAGCCGACATATTAAACATCAATGTCTCAAGCACTGAACCTGCCTATGGCGAGACCCTTACCGACATTGCCAAGACCATAGAAGCGATGAATGTGGACTTCGTAGTGGTTCGCCACCCGATGTCAGGTGTCCCTCATCTTCTTGCCCAGAAGATAACCTCATCGGTCATAAATGCAGGAGATGGGAAACACGAGCACCCAACTCAGGCGCTTGTGGACCTCTTCACTATCAGGCAGTTGAAGGGCTATATAGAGGATATTAAAGTCGCCATTGTCGGGGATATCTCACACAGTAGAGAAGCGAAATCAAATATTTGGGCTCTCACAAAAATGGGCGCCAAAGTGAACCTTATTGGACCCCCCACGCTTATCCCCCCGGGAATTGAACGACTCGGGGTTAAAATATACTATGACATGAGCGATGGACTCAAAGATGCAGATGTCATTATCATCGCACCGGTAGAGATGACCGAAGGGCATAGATACCTACTGCCCAGTTTGAGGGAGTATGCCAGATTCTATTGTCTGACCAGAGATAGATTAAACAATGCCAATGACGACTGCATTGTGCTCCATTCAGGTATTCTAAAGAGGGGAATTGAAATTGACCCAATTATTGCAGAAGAGGTGTATGACGATATAATCCACCAGATTGAAAACGGAACCGCAGTGAGAATGTCTGTATTATACCTTCTGTCCTTTATGCATAAATCAAAATTGAATAATGGAGAGAGCAGGAAAAAGGAATAAATTCCTCATAAAAGGTGGTCGCGTAATAGACCCATCCACCGGCTTTGATGATAGGGCTGATGTTCTCATCGTTGGTGAGAGGATAAAAAAGGTCGGGAAAAGCATTACACCCGAGGGTCAAGAAACCATAATAGAGGCAAAAGACAAGATTGTTATGCCAGGCATAGTAGATACCAATGTCCATATAAGCGAGCCAACCAGATACGACCGTGAGACAATAGGAAGTGTTATCCGGTCTGCTGTTTCCGGTGGTGTAAGCGCCTTCGCCTGTAAATCAAACCAGGATGTGATAATAGACCACCAGGCGATAGTGGCATATCTTCTAAGGTCAGCAATAGAAAAGGGGCTTGCAAAACTTCTACCTGTATGTGCTATGACCACCAAACTCAAGGGAGAGAACATCGCCGAAATCGGACAGATGTCAGAGATGGGAGCAAGGGCATGCTCGGATAATACACATTCAATAATGGATTCAAACCTCCAGCGTAGGATATTAGAATATGCTTACGCCTACGGTCTAACCCCCATACTATATCCAGAGGATAGATACCTCGCATCCGGTGGCGTCATAAATGAGGGCTATTTCTCTATGTTAACCGGTCTTCCCGCCATACCATCAATAGCAGAAGAGATAATGGTCAATAGGGACCTTATATTGGCTGAGATGACCGGTGTCCCTATACATATTGCTCCCATCACCACCGAGGGCTCAGTAAAACTTATAAGAGAGGCGAAGGACGCAGGAATAATGGTGACCTGTGAAACCTGCCCCCATTACTTCCTCCTCACAGATGCTCTCTGTAAGGATTTCAATCCACTTTATAAAGTAAAACCTCCCTTAAGAAGCGAGCGAGATAAATCTGCTATAATGAGAGCGGTTATAGACGGAACCATAGATGTTATATCATCAGACCATAATCCCCTCACCTATTCAGACAAAGATACTGAATTTCTGGTAGCCGAATTTGGCATATCTGGTATTGAAACTCTCTTCTCTTTATCCTATACATATCTAGTAGATAGGGGTTCTTTGAATATGGTGGAACTCCTCAGGCGTCTTTCTTATACACCATCTAAAATTCTTAAGCACTCCGGAGGAAGAATTGCAACTGATGCTATTGCAGATATTGCAATAGTTGACATAAGAGACGAGTATGAAATTAATCCCGTTGATTTCAGGTCAAGGGGGAGAAATACCCCATTTGGGGGTTATAAAGTGAAGGGGAGGGTAGAGATACTCTTCATAGATGGAAGTATCGTATATAAAGATGGGAAGATTACTCCAAAAACCGTTTCAGAGAGATTGAGGGAATGAGGGACACGATTTTAAGGGGTGGAATAGTATTAGACCCTGAGAGCGGTTTTCAGGATACTGCAGATGTATTGATTAGAGGCAATGGAATAGAAGAGATAGGAAGAGACATCAGGGCTCGTGGTGCTGAGGAGATAGAAGTAGATGGTCTTTATGTTCTTCCCGGTCTTATAGATATGCATGTTCACTTAAGGGAACCCGGTCAGGAGGATAAGGAGACCATTGAGACCGGTCGGCTTTCAGCAGTAAAAGGGGGGTTCACCAGCATAGTATGTAAGGCAAACACTGGTCAGATAATAGACCGACCCGAGATGGTTGATTTTATACACTTCAGGGCTGAGGAGACACCTGGTCCCAATGTCTTCCCCGTTGGTGCGGTGACCAAGTCACTGAAGGGAAGATGGTTGGCGATGATAGGAGAGATGGCGAGAGCTGGGGTGGTCGCCCTCTCCGACGATGGGTCATCGGTGTATGACACCGAGATGATGAGAGAAGCGCTCCTATACGCAAAGAGATTCAACCTGCCAGTAATATCTCACACGGAGGATACGACCCTGACCGAGGGTGGCTCAATCAACGCAGGTTTTATCTCATTCAGAATGGGTCTTGAGGGTATTCCAGCGGAGTCGGAGAGAATCCACATCACCAGGGATTGCCTGTTAGCAAGAGATACAGGTGCAAAACTCCATATAGCGCATTGTTCAACCAGAAAGGGAATTGAAGAGGTTAAGAAGGCAAAGAGAAATGGCATAGATGTAACAGTTGAGACCGCCCCGCATTACTTTGCTTTGAATGAAGAGGCGGTCGGTGATTTTGAGACCAATGCCAAGATGAAGCCCCCCTTAAGAAGTGAGGATGATAGACAGGCGGTGGTAAAAGCACTTAAAGAGGGAGACATAGATATAATATCATCTGACCACGCGCCCCATACGATACCGGATAAAGATACTGTATTTGAGTTGGCGTCTTTTGGTATCGTGGGTCTTGAGACCACTCTGTCTCTGATTATCACATACCTGATTGAGCCGGGAACGATATCACCACTGAAGGCATTCTCCTACATTACTTACAAGCCAGCCGATAGATTGGGTCTTGATAAAAAGGGCAGATTGAGGGAGGGTTTTGATGCTGATATAACAGTGATAGATATGAACAGGGAGGTCATATTTGACACCTTTGTATCAAAGGGACAGAATTCACCGTTTAGGGGTAAGAGATTAAATGGCAGAGCAGAGTATGTATTTGTGGGAGGTAAGATAGTGTTGAAAAGAGGTGAGCTGGTCTATGGATAAAAACTTCATTGAGATTGAGGGGCTTAAAAGGGAGGTTATTGAAGGTCTTTTGAATGCGGGTCTTAAGATGCTTGAGGTGATGGAGGTGGGGTGCGACTTAGCAAAGGGGAAGATACTTGCCACTGCCTTCTATGAACCATCCACCAGAACCAGATTGTCATTCACTTCAGCGATGATGAGATTAGGGGGGAAGGTGTTCAATCTCGGAGACCTCGCAGCAACATCAGCAACCAAGGGTGAGGTTCTGATGGATACAGTGAGAATGCTCTCTTCCTATTCAGACATTATCGCAATGAGACACCCCAATGAGGGCACGCAGAGGGCAATGAGTTTGTATTCGGATGTGCCAATCATAAACGGTGGCGACGGAGGGCATGAGCATCCAACCCAGACCATGCTCGACCTGTTGACAATCCTTATTGAGAAGGGAACAATAGATGGTATTACTGTATGTGCTGTTGGTGACCTTTACTATGGCAGGACGGTTCACTCTCTTGCCTATGCCCTATCCAACTTTGACACAAAGATGATATGCATATCACCAGATGGTCTCTATCTACCCGAATATGTTCAAAAAAAGTTACCAGATGGCTTTGTAGAGAGGGTAGAGGAGGTTGAAGAAGCAGTCAAGAAGGCAGATGTATTATATGTAACCAGATTGCAGAGGGAGAGATTTGATGACCCGGGTCTGTATGAAAGTGTGAAAAACAGATACATTATTACTAAATACACATTATCTAAGGCGAGAGATGACTTAATCATTCTCCATCCACTACCAAGAGTATTTGAGATATCCTACGAGGTTGACAAAGACCCCAGAGCAGTTTACTTCAAACAAGCATTCTACGGCGTGCCAATGAGGATGGCGATAATCGGTGCACTTCTGGGTCTTATAGATGCACCCATACCCCCACACAAACCGAGCAGACCATCGGAGGTTCCATGTCAGAACAAGAGGTGCATAACTGAGATAGAGACCTACCTCCCACAGCTCAAGGATGAGAATGGAATGTGTTATTACTGCACCAAGCCGATGAAGGTCCAGGAGGAATTATATCAATGAACTTTGCTGACAGATTATCCAAAAAGATTATAGAGGTCAATTCAAGAATAGTAGTGGGTCTTGACCCCCATCTAGATATGTTCCCTGAGAGTATATTGAGAGAGCACGATATCACCAAGAACAGCATATATGAGAGTGGAGAGACGGTTCAGAGGGCGGCAGATGCGGTTGCGCATTTTATGAGGATTGCCATTGATGCTATCTATGAATATGCTTGTGCTGTCAAACTTCAATCTGCTTTATACGAAGCGCTGGGGATACCCGGGATGGAGGTAATGGCGAACACACTGCAATTAGCATCTAAATACGATTTAATCACCATTGTTGATGGGAAGAGAGGTGATATCGGCTCAAGCATGAAGGGCTATCTGAACGCTTACTTCAGCAGTGATGGCTCAGCGCCCTTTGAAGCAGACGCAATTACCATAAATCCATATATGGGTTATGATGTTGTAAGTATATTTAATGAGGCATTAATTGAGTGGGGAAAGGGTCTTTTCGTTCTGGTCAGGACATCTAATCCCGAGGCATCTAATATACAGAATGTAAAACTTAGTAATGGTTCAGAACTTTTTGAGCATATGGCTGGTCTTGTAGAAGAATGGGGAAGGGATTACAGGGGGGAGATATTTGGTTACTCCAGTATGGGGGCGGTTGTAGGTCTTACAGCAGGGGAGGATGCTTTCAAGGTAAGGGAACATCTCGGAAATTCATACCTTTTAATGCCTGGTTTTGGTCCTCAGGGTGGAGAGCTCTCTATAATAAGAGACCTATGTAGTGAGAGCGGTCTGGGGGTTTTACTGGTATCATCAAGAGCGATATTATTTAGTGATATCGGCAAAGATTTAAAGGATTCCATAAAAAATAACACAAAAGACCTACAAATAATATCTAACAACCTAATGATAAAAAACAATTGACAAAAAAACACGATTGATGTTATTATATGAAGTAGATAGGAGGTTGATTATGAGAAGAGTTCCTATAACCATTTGTGTCTTTATGATGATATCTATAATATCAGCAACATATGCGAATAATACTACCAATCTTCTGACATCCGACGAAGAATCATTGAGCTCACCAGACGACAGGATAAATAGATTTCACAGAGTAGATTACTACGCTCACGGTGGAACTTACAGCTGGTGGTGTGGACCTGAGGATGCAACAAAGTTTGGAGATGATTACATTTACTATTATGACACATACCTATTATCTCCACGCTTCAATCTTGATGAAGGAGCTTACTCCATCAAGTTAAAGTATTATGAATATATGGACACCAGCAATGATACTGATGGTGGCGACTGGTGCAGAGTATACATACAGAGCGACCAGCAGGGACTTACCCCAATCCATGAATACAACTCTCCACAATACACCGGTGGCTGGAGACTTAGAACTGAAGACCTCACACCATATAAGGGACACACAAACCTACGCATCAGATTTGACTTCAATGTAGATATTGACTCAAATGTTGACGATGGCTGGTTCATAGATGATGTGCTAATTGAGGTAGAATACAGAGGAACTGATTTATTGGAAGTGACAGAGTTCAATGAATGGTTACCTATGGGGTGGTCTCAGGTTCCAATATACAATGACAACAATGACTGGCATAAATATGTATACGGAGGCGACAATGTTGCCAGAAGATATTTTGTTCCACCGGAAGTGAATTCCATCGATGAGCTTATATCACCAACATTAAATGCCGACCTATACACAAATGTTATTCTGACATACTGGACAAATTATTCTCCATACAATGCCCAGTATAACCATACCTATGGCTATGTCCTTGGAAGCACAGATGGAGGTGCTCACTGGAACCATGTCATAAAGGAATACAAGCATAACTGGTATGAGGGTGACGAGATGATAGATATATCTGAATGGGCTGCTGGCGCCGACTCAATAAAAATAAAGTTCAGGCTTGAGTGCCCAGAGCAGGATGATGTTGAAGAATGGATGATTGACTCTGTTCACATTTATGGTAACCAGAAGTACAACTACTTCTACGACGATATGGAGGAAGGAAGAGGCGGATGGCAGGTATATCCACCACCTGCTGTTATTTCTAACACATCAATAGGACAGATAAAGGCGCTTTTGAAATAGAAAATACTTGACATTGTTTGCATATAACCAAAGTTCCATATAATTACTAACATTTAACAAATGTATAGAAGCAGGTTAATAACCTGCTTTTATACTTGTATATCAAAACATAAATCTGATATACTTATATTGGAAAGGGGGTGTAGGAATGAAAATAGATATTATAAAAATATTAATTTCTTTACTAATCGTTACTTCTACAATTGCTCTTGGTGATAATAAGCCAATAGTTTCATCGCAGGATTATCTAATTAAAAACAAAGACCTTGGAATTCGCATCAACAAATGGCACATAGTTGATTACTACTCCCACAGTGGAAGCCATAGCTGGTGGTGTGGTCCAGAAGATGCCAATAAGCCAGAAGACGACTACATATACTATTATGATTCCTACCTTGAATCACTTCCCCTCAACTTTGATACCAGTACAGATTCAATAACTCTTTCATTTTGGTATGACATAGATACCAGCAACGACTACAACGGCGGTGATACCTGCTACTTGTATATAGAGAGCGACCAGCAGGCACCTATAATAATATGGGGATATGACTCTCCCTATGATTCAAACGGATGGACAAAAGCAACCATTGATTTGTCAGAATATAGGGGGCATACAAACTTTAGAATGAGATTCTATTTCAGTGCTGATATGGATTCACTGGTCGATGATGGTTGGAACATTGATGATGTAGTCATTAAATCCACATATGTTGATGTAGACCTTATATCACCAGTGGAGTTCAATGTATGGTTACCGGAGGGTTGGACACAGATGCCTTCATACTCAGACAACAATGACTGGCATAAATACATTTACGGAAATGATAGT
>QMNJ01000067.1 GCA_003647715.1 Candidatus Coatesiibacteriota bacterium | reverse complement strand
TATTCCTCTTATTAAATATAAAAATATTATTGAACATAAAACTATAAAACCCGACCTTGATTGTGTAAAAATAATTGTTGCGGGTATAAAGATAAGGAGAATTACATATAGCAACCGTCTTAGATTATCTTTTATGATAGGCATTCTTGATGATATATATGCAAATGCGATGCAAGTTATTGCTGCAAGATAGTTTGGGTCAAATGCGAAAGCACCAAATCTCGTTTCAAACTGCTGGGAATATAGTATATAAGTGATGTCAACAGCTGTAGTTATGACATAAACTTCAAAAATGTAGTTTATCTTTTTGACAGAGTCGGCGATATTGATTAGTAGAAATGTGAAAACCATGAATTGAAACCACTTCATCATATCTATCTTTGTAAAATTCGGATATGGAGCATTAATATTTGATATTGTGAACGCAGTTAATATAAAGAGAAAGATTGTCCATATCCATGGAGATACAAATTGAAATTTCTTTTTTATGATGGCGTGATTTATAAAGAGGACAATTACCGCAATAAAACCAAGAATCCTTCGTGGAGCACAAGGACCAATAAAGGGAACATTAACAGCAAACCTATCAAATATAACAGGATTCAATTCCGTAAGGATTAATAAAAGAACAAGAATGAATGGGTTTCTGAGTGAGGTTATTAGAATTGCGGATATCACAAGCACCTTGATTATCTTACTGCTATCAATATGCTTATATAAAATCGCATAGACAAGCACTACTGTGATAATTAATACAATCAATACCCTGAGTAATCTCTCGTTCTTCAGTATCTCAGCCAGAGAACCAAGAAAACTCTGCATCTTAAATGTGTCTATCATCTCTAACCCGTAAATACTCTCTTAACCCTGAAGACAATTTTGGAGATTACCCCAAGCAAATATACCACGGCAGAGAAACCACCCATACCCATCTTCTTTAGTAGATTGACCATGGAATCCACCCCTGCCCTGAAAACCAGATAGGGAACCTTCTTCCTGCTCTCACCCTCAATATGTGTGGCTCTCATATCCGGCACAAATAATATCCTATGCCCTTTCTGCGATATTCTAAAACACAGTTCAACATCCTCCCCAAGAAGAAAGAAGTCCTCATCAAAACCACCAATATCATCGTAAAGATTCTTTCTCATAATAAAGCAGGCGCCTGTGCATACTTCAATATGCTGTTTGGTGGGGGGCTCATCTGTCATAAGGTATCTTCTCATAACACCGGTATTCTTCAATCGCCTTGAGACACCGAGTGTTTCCAGTGCGATAATCAGCGGGGTTGGAAACCTTCGCCTGCAGTGTGTTGATTCATTGCCGTCAACATTCGTTATCAGAGGTGCATAGATTGCAACATTGGGATTTTCCTTGACCGTCTCTTCAAGGCAGACAGCGAAACCTGGCATCAGAAAGCAGTCAGGGTTGAGAACCATTATATATTCTGACTCTATCTCAGAGACAGCCCTGTTCATACCCTTTGCAAATCCTAAGTTTCTATCGCTTACGATTACCTTTGTCCTTTTAAACCTCTCCTCAATTATTTTAGGCGTTCTGTCGCCAGAGGCATTCTCTAATACACACACGGAAGCATTCGGAAATTCTCTATAAACCGATTCAAGGCACGCTTCAATGGTGTTATCAGATTGATATGTAACGATTGCTACCCCTATGTCCATTGCTCTATCTAAATACCCTCTATTATTCTTACTATTCTCTCCACAGACCTTCCTTCAAGACCCATTAGGTAATCATCAATGAACCTTGCTCTACCCTCCTCTAATTTAATATTACCATTTAATATCTCCTCGGTCGCTTTTACCAGATCAGTTGTGTCATATACCTCCACTGCAGCGCCATATCTTGAATAGGGAATGAAACTGTCAATTCTACCCGGATTATAGACAATCAAATCCTTACCGCTGATGATTGCCTCTATCCCCGCACCACTATTGCCTATGATAACCACCACCGCCTTCCTTATGGCATTCATCAAGCCCCCTTTTAAGACCTGATATTCAACACCCTTGTTCATAACCTTGTGTATAAAATATTCCGGTGGCATAGATGGGTGAGGGGCTATAATCAGACGGTGTTTTATCCTCTTACTTAGCTGTATTATACCTTCTAATCTCTCGCTAACCTCCCTATCCTCAAACATGCTGTTAGCATATAAGATGCATTTCTCTCCTCCTTCTTGAGATGAATCTATTATCTGTTTCAGTGCATCATACCGAGGTGAACCGCAGACAATCACCCGACTTTCATCTTCACCATGAGAGATGAGCCACCTTCTGGTCTCCTCCCCCCAAGCGATGAATCTATCTGCGAATATAGGTCTAAAACCAAAGTCATCTACACTTATTGGTCCATTCTGAAGGCAGAAGGATGGCACACCACATCTCCTTGCTATAATGCATGCTGACCTGCCATTGGAGTGTAGGTCATCAGCAACGACTACGACTGATGGCTTATTTCTTCTAAAGATTCTCTCATAGGTCTTAAGAGTCAGAATAAGTTGAAAGATTGAGCCTGGTTTGATTGACTTGTTGTATATCAGATACTTTGTAAGTGTATGTTCAATTCCTGCCCTTTTGAAGTTTTTTCTTATGTAGGGAATAAACCTAAACCATACTGATATATATGTTAGCAATGTAAATAGGATGTCATAAGAAGAGTGCAAGAAATCTTTATACAATGTCCTGAAACCCTCCTCATCTAACCTCTCTATCGCTTTTTCTGATGTTGAAATAACATTGTAATCATATCCTATGTCTCTGAAGTATCTCATTACAGGTAATAATGCATCTATGTCTGTTCTTCCAAATTGAACTATGAATAGCGGTGCTCTACTCACAATACCTCTTCTGCTGGTAAAGCGGGTCATTTTTCCAAGTAGCAATTTAATACTTATGTATAAAGCGGACAAACATCCATATACGAACCACCTCATTGGTCTGTATCTCCTACCTCCATCAACTCGCCCCTTAAATCTGTTCGTAATAATGTGGTGAAAATACACAGGTAATCTCTCTGATATGTATATCCTGTCAGGTTTATATTTCTCAATTATGTTTGAGATGATTTTACTGATATACATAGACCTCCATAGGTTGAAGAATAACTCTATATAAACAAGTGAACATATGGCATCAGACACTCTATTGAATGGTTTTTTATTGTTAGTCAACGCCTTCTTTAGTAGTTTGTTGGTTTGTATATGGCTTTCATAGATGTCTTCAATGCCTATATAATCCCTGTAGGAATGTTTTTCTTCAAGGGTATCAAAATATACTCTGGTAATTTCTGTGTTTTGACCTACTTTCTCTACCTTCTCTTTATTGTTGTATAACAAAGCGAGAAGGCGCATCGTTATCTCCTTTTTAAAATTGTTTTAAGACCCGCAAATAGAGTGGTGAAGAATCTGGAGCGCCATTGAGCATACACGAACAATGGAATTGATGTGATAATCAATATCCCCATTCTTTTTAGAGCGACTATGATGTGTGGGTGGAATCCCTGTATATCTACATAAGGAGGAGAAAGTATATTGTTCATTATATAATATGTAGCAATTGCGAAAACAGAAAGAGGCAGAAGTGTATCAAATATAAGCCACAGTATATCCTCCCAGTTGAAGTTCAGTAAACATCCTGTGTATGAAAACAATATAACATAATATATAAATAGTGTTATTACCTCACCCAGTGCAACACCTATGAGTCCCCATTCATTGTGGATAAAGTAGTAAATAAGACCCATTGCAATTGCCAGACATATAGATTGAAACATAAACATCTTCATCTGTTTATTTAATGCAATGAGAACCTCCCCTATTCCAACACCTGTAGAGCGAATATAGACACCCAGTAGTAGAATAGCGCATGGGTAAACCGCAGGCATATATCTGGGTAGTAATACCTGAAAGATTATAGGCATCAAAAGTATGGTAGTTGATATGGTTAAACCGGTAATGACAGTTATACTGGAAATTGGTTTAAGAGCGAATAACTTTAACCTGTTTATGTCTTCATAACGCCCCCATGTCTCAAAAATTGTCGGACCTATAACCTTTGATACATTCGCAGGTAGAGAAATAAGGAATAGTGCTACGGTTCCCGCCATTGTATAAAAGCCAAGGTCTGCCCTAGACAAAAACTTTATAACCATAATTCTATCAATTGTGGTGAGTAAAGTGCCACCTATACCCATCAAAAACATTGGAATACCTATCTTTGATAGTGATTTTATCGTTGACCAATCGGACCCAAGAGGGATTCTCTCTTCCCGTTTTAGAAATAGATATAGAAAAACAATGATACCACAGAATACTATGCCTATAAAATACCCTATCAGCCCCTTTAGGTAAACAAGCGGGATTAATATTATTAGGGTTAATATTGCGAAGAGTATATTGGAGAAACTAACTACTCCAAATCGCTGTCGTGACTCAAATATTGTCCTTAAAAATTGCTGAAATCTTGAGAATAATATGAAGATAATAATAGCAACCAAGCCCAGTAGAACCACCCTATTCCTTACAAAGAGTATTCCATAAAAGAGGAGTGCAATAGAGTATATTATTACAGTAAAAATATTTACACGCATTGTTCCGCCCTTGACTCTCTCAATTCCCTCCTCATCTCCCTTTCCTGCTAATCTTGGAATCTCTCGTTTCATTGTTCGGTGAAAACCAAGGTCAAGGTATTGGGAATAATTGACTGGTAGTGAAAGGGCGCCAATAATGCCATAATCAATCGGCGACAGTAACCTGGGTATGATGATACCACGTAACACCGCTATCAATTGGCTGATTAAGACCCCACTCCACATCTTACCAGTGTCTATTATAAGTTTGACCCTATTCTCAAGTGCCATAGTCAAAATACCTTGTGATAAAATTATTCTCCAACCAGTTCATCTATTGCTTTCGCAACCCTCTCTGCGCCCTTACCATCTACTGCGCCTTCAATATTCCTCACAATCTTCTTCCTACTCTCAAAACACTCAATCGCTTCACATAGGACATGTCTGATATCTCCTCTCCCGTCAAAGCAATATCCCATCTCTGAGAGGACATTGACCTCTTCCTCTTCCCTGCGGCTTCCAGGTATTGAAATCGCAGGCTTCTTAAGTGCCAGGGTCTCAAACAAACTTAATCCAGAGCCACATATCACCAGGTCCGATTGAGATATCTCTTTATATGGTATTTTAAATCCCTTCACTACTTTTAATCTAAAATCATATAAACCGCCTTTGATACTAAATATACCAGAAAAGAGATTAACTTCTCCTCTGTAGTTTATATTGTCAAGTGTGTTCAGAACCTCCATCTCGTCTCTCTTCCTATAGCCCCCACCCAGTATAACCGTGATATTCTCAACATCCTTTCTCACTTCGCTACTTCTACCTATATAGTTTATTATTTCCCTCCTTAAGAGAATGTATTTTCCTCCGCCAAATACTTTAACCGACGCGGGTATCTCAATATCAAGCGGTATGAAGGTTGGAAAGCAGTAGATATCTATAAGAGGTGGAACATATCTGGGAAAATCACTTATTAATACCACATTAGAGACCCTACTAACGAGCTCCTCAGACAATTGCTCACCGCCCTCCCTCAGGTCTATCACCATAACCCTGGGATGCACTTTTGATAAGATACTATCTGCACTATCATTCTCTATCTCCATTATGGTGTATCTGTCGCCTGTGGCTCTCTTTACCTTATCAAGGTCTCTGGTTATGAACACAACATCATGACCATAGTCCAACATATATTCAGCAAGCGCAAGGCATCTGACTACATGACCGAAACCGATACTGTCGCTAGCGTCAACTCTGAAACCGATTAGTGAGTTACTATTCCTCAAATACTGCCTCTGTTTAAATATCTATGAAACAATATGCCATATATATGAAAGATACCAATGATTATGTCCTCTGTCTCACATGTCTGTTAATCACCGCAAGTTTTGGATTTTCCCATAAAAACTCGCATATCTCCTCTATACCTGCCTCTATTATCCTCCTGCCAAATGCTTCAACAATGGACCTTATGAGCAGGAAGTCCTCCCATTCATCCACGCACAATCGCCAGTGAGGGTCACACCTCAGACCCTCAGGCGCTTCTATCCACCTGATATTATACAACTCGGGGTGCTCGTATATGTAGTGGGTGAAGTGCTCTCTATTATATCTATCCTCTGCACGCCTGTTTATCTCCTCCAGTGTCTCGGATGTCATCACCTCTACATCTAACCCCCTCGGATATCCACCCTCCTTATCTATGATATTCCTGGTAAGGGAATAATCATCATTATGATTGTTGACCACCATATCCACCACCCTGGGGTCCATAAGCACACAGTCGGCTGTTATCCTCGCAATGATGCTTGCTCCATAAGATTTAGAAGCGTTGTAAGCCCTATCAAGCACATCACGGAGTGAACCTCTATAAACCTGACACCCCACTCTCTCGCAAACCTCTACAATTGGGTTATCGCTTGAGTGTGTTGAGGTGATTACCACAATCTCATCTAACTGCTTTGCTAAACTCAACCTGCTTATCAGTATCTCAAGCAGGGTCTTCTCATTCGCCTTCATCAATACCTTGCCCGGAAGCCGTTTAGATGTCATTCTCGCCTGAACTAAAGCACACCTCATAGAACTGTAACCTGTATAACCATATCTTCTCTATGGCTTCATCTTTTTATTCAATCTATTTATTATCTCTTCAATTCTCAATGCTTCTATTCTGATAACCTTATCTCTTGACTTGTTTCCACGCACAATCGTAATTCTGCTCTTAGGTATAGATAGGGCTTTTGAGAGGAATGAGATAAGCGCCCTGTTTGCTTTCCCTTCCCTTGCCTGTTCCTTTATCGCTATTCTAATTATGGTATCTGTCGCCTCCTTGATTGAATCTATTGCTGAACCAGGATAGACCCTGACATTAACCTCTGCCATATGGAGATTATAATAAAAAACAAAGGGCAGGTTATACCTTAAACCTACCCTCTGTTGATGATTTTTAATTGTTATTCTTTCTTACTGCCTCTGGCAGCGAGGAGAATGACCACAATGATGATGATAATGATTACTACTACGATGATGATTATCAGGGTGATGTTAAGACCAATGCCTGCTTTCTCTACGCTCGCCTTCATCTCCAGCTTCGGCTTGGATGATATCTCGGCGAGTGAGTATTCCCACCTCACCGTCTTGGGGTCTTTCTCGTCAATCTCTCCATTGGTCTCCAGAACCTTGCCCGGGAAGTGGAACAGATAGGTGAACTTGTATTCGCCAAGCATGGACTTGGTGAAGTCGTCCATCTCCTCCGCTCCCTCTTCAGCCGAGCCCTTGACCACACCGAGGAAATCATATTTGCCCTCTTTCTCTTTGAAGTATGATGCCTCTTTGTCCAGCCCGCCAAGCTCTGTGTTGAGGAATGCCTTAAGGTTGTCAAAGTTAAGGGTGAAGTATACATGGGTGTTGCCCTCTTTATCCTCAACCTTGATTTCTGATACCTTGACACCCTCTACCTTGCCATACTCTTCCTTGATATCTTCCTCTTTGACCGGCGCCTTTATGTCTCCTGTGTCTGAGCCCGTCTGCATCCAGTAGTGTATCTTGGCGACACCACTGCCATCAGGATTCAGTGTTACCTCCTGCTCATAATTGATACATGATAATGCAAGTAAAACTGCAAAGAAAGAAGAAATACTTATCAGGATTATCTTCTTCATAATGCCTCCTTAATCCAATTTTGTTGAGATTATAAGATTATTTAGTAGAAAAAGATACAATTAAGGAAATAGAGGGTTAATATTCTTCCATATATAAATCACTTCTCATCTTGCTTATCCATTCTTGTCCTCTTTAACCTCGTTCTCAGTCAGTTGATGGAGAGTTCTCCAGTGATGCTCTATCAGTGCCTTAAACTGGGAGATATACTGGTCTCGTTGCAATCTTATGGATGTAAGGGTCTTCTGTATCTCCTTGACCTGCTCATTTGACTGAGCAATTATATCACTCGCCTTCTTCCTTGCCTCGGTTATAATTAGG
>QMNJ01000066.1 GCA_003647715.1 Candidatus Coatesiibacteriota bacterium | reverse complement strand
GACTTGAAATATTCAGTATGATAAATTACCGTGAAAAGGTTCAGATAAGATGTTTTTATATGAGGAGGTGGAAATTTGATGGGCAAAAGGTCCAGTATATTGATTTTTGTAGTGGCTGTATTTCTGTCTTTCCTAATTCTAGGATGTGGTGAAGATGAAACAGGACCAACACAGCCCACATTGAATCTTAAAGACCAGGTATTTGGCATAGCAGCAGGCAACGGTGATAACACACTGCATTCAGGTGCCACCAGAGTTCTACTTGATTGGAACGGTGATTCAACAGAAGCCAACATTCAAAAACTACCAGTCCTTCACTACAATGGAACACTACCTCTTGCGGATGGAGACCCAAAAGACAAGGCATGGCAGGAATACTTCAATACATATGGTTGGACAACCATAAATTTAGATGTAATTGACGACGGAGTAGCTCAGGACACTCCAATTACATCCGGGACTCCAATCTCTGAGCTTAAGATGATGGCGGTATTTAACAACATCATTGGGGAAGTATATTTCTTAATTCAGTTCCAGATAGATAACATCAACGATGAATATCCTGACGAACCTCATTACTGGAAGAATGTATGGGCTTACCAAGAAGATGGTTGGAGTGATAAGCCATTCAAAGAATGGATATATATGCTTGATTACGATTCCGACTGGGTAGCATTTATGTGGAGCACCTGGAAGTGGCATTTAAATGACAAAGGAAACCGGGACGCCCTTGGGGAGATGAGCAACGACTTCCAGGATACTGGCTGTGCTACTACATGCCACAATCAGGACCATCCATATCATTTGAACGAAACCATGAATGACCCGTTCACCGGAGAAGAGGTATCTGAAGTATCAGACCTCTGGGTATGGTGCTCAACCAGAACTAACTATGCTGGAGAGGCAGAAGATGAGGACTCACCTCAGCCACCCGCATTCATCTTTGATGGTGTTATTGACAACAAGGGTGGAGTATGGGGCGATAGAAACGACTTTGAGGAGGAAGATGATGAAGGTTTAAAACCTGCATTAGATTCTAACTACTTTGACTTCCAGAAAGATGAAGGAACACCAGGTTACCAAAAGAATTCAAAACAAGTTGGACCTTACTACATACCCTGGGCATTAGGTATAGATTACTTCATTCCTGAGCCAAACCCATCCGTGCGTAACCCTTATATGTGGCTGAATGACTGCTTTGAGTTCGATAAATATCAGAACCAATTTACATGGGAGGATTATAAATCAGTTATTCCCGGCTATGTGAACAGGTCTGCTCTTGGCGGAGGCGGAGACATCCTCGGTCTTGCTACCTATGAACCATCTACCAGAACATGGACTATAGAATTTGGCAGACCATTAGAGGCAAGTTCTGAGGATGATGTCAACTTCTACATCTATAAACCTCACGATTATGAATAATATGAAAGCCCTTTGATACACTAAGAGCCCCCTGAACAGAATCAGGGGGCTTTTTTTATCAAACAATATATAATGCAATTAATTATAAAAATTAATATATAATCACCAATAGCACTATGAAGAACCTGATAAGTATATTAATGCTACTATCCTCTATTACAACTATTTTCTCCAATGACCTGCCTGAACTACAAACCTTCTCAAACTGGGAATTTGGTCTCTCATTCACTATCCCTGAGGGGTGGAAACTTAACAGGGGCATCCCTAGCTATCTTGCCATACTCAATGACCCTTTGGAACTGGCTTCCTTCTCTGTAGTTGCAATTATATTATCAGAAGAAAAACCATTTGATGAATTCAGAAACATTATGGAAACACATATAGACCTTAACGGGGAAAAGGGTATGCCTCTGAAAGATGCTTTAGTAAATCAAGATTATCTTATTGTTGAAAAGTCAGATATGATAAGAGACCAGAACGGAGAATTGAAAAATCCCTATGAACTTTTATTGTATGATAATGAACCAGACCCGGAAGTTATTGAGCACTTAATCAAAGAGAAGGTAGATGAAGAAGACCTACCCATACAGACCATAGGAACATACATATACGACACACTAATAGACCAGAATATACCTTACAGAACAATAGTTATCTACTCACTAGTTGGAAATGTAGGTTATGCCTTTGTCTGCAGTGCCCCTATGGAACTATACATGAACTATATTCCAACCTTCATATCTCTGATAAAAGAAATAAGACCAAACCTCCTTTCAGGAGGACAGTATGGTATATCAGCTCAGGTTGAGACAGAACTTGAGAACACGGGAATAATCAGTGGTAGAGTGCTTATGGAGGGTATGTCAGTTCCGGGCATAAAAGTGAAATTATACTCAACACCTGAGGACTATAAAAGAGGTAAACCAATAATAGAAGTTCAGACGAACTCCGTTGGTGAGTTCTGGATAATGAATGTAACTCCCGGACACAATATGGTAATCGATGCTGTCGGTTTTATCGGAACACAAAAGCTAAGGTCTTGGAAGCCAGTTAAAAATATATCAGTTGAGGCAGGTAAGGTAACTTTTGTAAATATTGAAATTGAGTAATGTATAAAAGGTTTATTGAGCTCAAAAAAGAATCAATTTTATACAGAATCAATCCTGCATTAAAGATAATCTTCATGTTCATAATAATGCTGTTAACCATCATCTTCAATAGTCCCCTCCCCTTAGGAATATTGTTTATTTCCCTAATCCTGCTCTCACTATCCGGAGGTGCTATTACAAACCTGAGAAAGATACTACCGCTTGTCATAATACTAATGCTATTCACCATAATTCTCTGGAACATCATATTAAAAGGTAAAACTCATCCATTCTATATCTATAATTACCCGATTTTTATAGATGTATTCCTCTATTCAATAGGAATGTCATTCAGGGTCTCTACTGTAATAGTCGCAGGAGTGATACTGCTTTCCACCACATCTAATGAGGACCTCAACTATGGCTTCAGGAAAATTCAAATTCCACAGAGGGTCACATTCGCACTTGTTTATTCACTGATGCTATTACCCGCTCTCTTTGAAACCATATCAGTTGTGCAGATGGCTCAACGAGCACG
Organism: Candidatus Coatesiibacteriota bacterium; assembly: GCA_003647715.1. Lineage (GTDB taxonomy): Bacteria > RBG-13-66-14 > B26-G2 > B26-G2 > B26-G2 > B26-G2. The sequence continues at coordinate 5,104 of QMNJ01000066.1, read as the reverse complement.
TGGCTATACTATCAGAGGTAGAGGACCTATAAGTAGAATAAAGAAGTATATTCCCCTAATAATTCCAACAATTCTGTATTTGCTAAAGAATGCAAATCATATATCAATGGCGCTTGAATCTAAGGCATTCGGATATTCAAAACATCCTATATTCATAAAGGAATACAAGATTACACCCCTTGATATTATATTGATTTCAGTATCCATATTTATTACCATTATGGCACTATACCTCAGAATACTTGGCTATGGTGTTGTCTTTCACCGATTATGAAAAGAATACGAGGAGTTAGAATTGTGGAAGATATAGGTGTGAAAGCTCGTTGGTCTGGCAATCTGAAATTCGTTGGAGAGACAGAGCACGGAAGCATACAAATGGATGCAACACCTTCTGTAGGTGGAAGCGGTCATTTCCCAACACCGATGGAGACCCTTCTTACTGCTCTTGCAGGTTGCACCGGGATGGATGTCATATCAATTCTTAAAAAGATGAGACAGGAGGTAACAGACCTAAACATAGAAGTTATAGGTTCTAGGGCAGAAGAGCACCCCAGGGTCTTCACTAAAATTGAGGTTGTTTACAACTTCAAAGGACACAACTTAGACAGTGAAAAAATCAAACATGCTGTAGAACTATCAGCACATAAATACTGCCCTATCTCAAACATGTTGAACAACACCACCCAGGTCTCTCACCGGGTAAAAATAGAAAAAGAACCTATTATCACATCAACTGTCGTTAAAAATCATAAACAGCTTTTCTCTACCCCGGAGGCCACCTCATAGGTCTACCACCAAGAAGATGCATATGGAGATGCATAACCGATTGACCCGCCTCTGGACCGCAGTTTATCACCAGCCGATAACCCCTCTCCTTTATCCCCTCCTCTTCGGCAATTCTGTTGGCAACATTGACCATTCTCATTAGCACATCCTCATTTCCCTCTATCTCACTTATTGAAGAAATATGCTTTCTTGGGATTATCTGGATATGCGTGGGTGCCTGAGGATTTATATCCCGAAATGCTATCACTTCATCTGTCTCCATGACTGTATCCGCTTGTATCTCTCCTCTTACTATCTTACAGAATACACATTCCTCCATTCTGTCTCCTCCTCTCTCATTCTCTAATAAAAATAATTAAAACTATACCCGATGCTTAAGTCCCACAATGTATATATGAAACCAGATGTAAACTCTCTGATAATGGCGGTTCCAGATATGGTGACTGTGTATATATACATAAAGTAAGCGCTAACAATTTCACCTTCACTAAAAAAGATAATAATCTCATAATGAAAGATATAAAGCGAACCTACAATAAAATTCTCATAATTAAAGTCCCTTCATACAAAAACTTCAATTGAAACTTTAGAATAATGCTTCAGCGGTGAAGAATACATTCGTTGTAGAGTAATCTAGACCTGCCTCGCTCAGGTTCTTAAACTTCGTATAACCAACGGATATAGTCATTCTTAAATTGGATGTTATGTAATAACCTGCTGATAGGTCAGCATCCCATCTATTGGTATCATCCTCCATCGCTTTCAAGTTTCTAATTCTGGTATATGTAACCGTCCCAATAAAATCAAGCTCATTTCTCATTCTGAATATCTTTTCCAGCACAGGAATAGTATATCCCTTGGGCATCCTCAGGTTATAATCAATAGTAATCTTCGGTCTCACCGTGGTGGTCACGCTTGATGTCCCGAGGTCAAAATCCTTACTCTTCTCCATAGTATAATCAAGGTCAATTATGGTCTTCAAATTCTCTGACCATGTCGCCCTCCACGAGAAGGAGGGTGAATGGTCAACAGAGTGCGAATAACCATAATATTCCAATACCTGCCTATCATAACCCAACACTACAGATGACCTCTCAAGCATATTAGCAAATATGGGGAAGTTTCTGACACCATCAATCCTCAACTGAATACTGGGGAATGTGATTGACCTTGACTTGGTCAAGGAGCCGGTTACTAACTGCTTGGTATTTGTAATCTTAAAGGAGAAGGTGGTGCTAACACAATCCCAACTCCTAAGGTTCTCATCATCCCCATACTTATATGACATAAACTCAAACGGTCTAAATCTCGTTGATATGCTGAGGGTATGTTTGAACATAGCGGTTCTTGGTTCCATATTGTGTAATATCGGGTCATAGCCAAACCTGTATTTAAAACCAGGTCTTGAGGTTATATCGTAATAAGTGCTTGACCTGGATAATGTGTATGTTGGTGATATAGACATTGAGCTGATTGCACCAATATTACCACCACCCAAACGCCCAGGTTCAATAGAAAAAGAAGATGTCAGTGATGAGTAGTTCGATACCTTCATGGTATTATCTGTATAATCCCTATCCTCAGAATAACTGCTTGTATATGAAAAACTCGGTCTCATCCCGCTTACTCTGCTCATAGAAGACGAGAACCCGTAATTTTCAGAGAAGTAATCAAGACGGTCCTCTATTCTATCCCTTGTCAAACTGTATCCGTATGATGGTCTGAACTCAAACCTCCTGAGTGGTTCAAACCGCATGCTTGATGAAAAATGGTCAGTGTGGTCTATCTTATCAGGGTCAGTTCTTACCTCTGCATAATACAATGTCTTATCAATAAACCTTCTGAAAGTAGCACTAATATTAGTTGGTAGATAAGCAATCCTGTCAGGAAACTCATAACCAAAACTGGTTGAATATGTATCTCTTATGGTCCTCCTTTCATATTTCTCATTTTTTGATTCTGTATGAGAATATCCCAGGTTGCATGTCGGTAGCCACACCCTTCTGAACCCGAGATTATACTGCCTTGATATGCTTGTTATCTTTCCCAAGTTGTAGATACTGTTCTCAGGGTCATATCTATCTTCTGTATATGTTACATTCTTTGACCACTTGACACTTATAGGCATGCTTACTTTCCATTCTCCAGGCATAAACTTTGATATCTCAAGCGTGGAATATGCTTGTTTAAAGTCGCTCTCGGTTTTAGATGAAGATATATGCCCGATTGACTGGAACTCACTGTCTATCGCCTTATATTCACCACCAACTGTAATGAAATCTGCAAAACCCAGGTCAACCTTCACTCTTCTTGCGTATCCACTCTCATCAATAGGCGCCTCCAGTGCTATATCATTTATCCAAATCTCAGCATATTTATCGTCCACCCTGGAGTATAACATCGGGTCAGTTGTTCTTACACCAACAGTTATCTCCAGTATGTTGTATAGTGATGGGTCACCCTTTACCTTCACATTCCCCTCGGTGACTATCTCTCCATCCGCCAGTTCGCTAGAATGCCTCGCCTGGATATCTACCAACTCAAGAAGGTCTATCTTAATGAGTCGCCACTCTCCACTGGCATCCGGATTCCTTATACTATCATCTGTCGCATTCACAAAATATTCATAGAAATTATTATCGTCGGAACCAAATCTAATGAAAAATAGTTCGCCCTCATCATCCCCCCTGAACTGAGTTTTTTTCGGATAAAAGTTGACTATCAGATTCCTATAACCAGTGAAGTCATAAGGTAGATAACTGCTCTCATATCTAGTATAAGCATATATCTCATCTTCAGAATCTAACCTCCCATTTCCAGCCCCCGTCTCATTGCCCGGATAACCATCATGAACCCACCCTACATCCTCACCCTCATCAAGGACTCCATTGTGATTTCTATCCTCCGTATTAAGTATTCCATCTCCCGCGCCCCATGGAAATCTCCTCCTCTCTGCATCCGCCACTCCATCGGAATCATTAACCACACCCATCAAGATATCCTCATCTCTTATTTCATCTTCATAAGAATCCTCCCCAAAATAACCTACATCATTCCATTCAGAGACCACATATTTCAAAGCAAGCGACGACTCCTGCTTCAAATACCCTCTCTCGTCATACTCCTCTCTTAAAGGGATATATTCACTATCGGTCTTATTGCTGATTACCTCAATCAATGCATCATTCAAGCCAGTAGCCGGGTCAACCACCGCCTCTTCCCACCTATTCCCAACTACCGCTAAGGATGCAAGCCATATCTGGTCACTTGTGCTAAAGTCACCTTCATCCTCTGCCTCAACCCATATCCTTATGTGCTTTATTGCGGTTGGGTCCGGATTTCCATAATTCTCTTCCCTACTTTCATTCTCAAGTTCAAGCGGAATTCTTATTGATACCCACCTTCCATTTTCATACCAGTTCATATAATCTGTAACATATTCGGGACCCTTTTCATTTCCATATCCCGCGGTCACCTCTCCTATATCAACGGTGTATTCAAAGTAGTTCTGGATTGTATCAAGGTTTCCATCAAAGTCAAAGTCCTCGGTATCAAGAAATCCGTTTTTCGCACCAATTAGAGCATAATCATTGCCCGGCTCAAACGGAGGAACCGCCTTGCTATTGTCAAACTCCCAGCCGACATCCTCGCTCTGCTGTAATCTACCATCACCCTTCTCACCTGGTCCAGTATCCTCTGTATCCAGAATACTATCTGAGTCAGCATCCTCGCTTATCTCCCCCAGGTCAACATGAAACAAACCATCCATATTATTAGGGAACCATACCATCATCTCTAGATACTTATACTCCTTCTCAATGTAATCCATCCCATGCACAGAGATGTTCCTGCATATGCCACCCCACCTCTCCGGAAATTCGCCCTCAAAGGGATTCTTGGGTAGATTACCCAGAACCAAGACATAGGTAAAATCATCGGTAAAGTCGCTGTTTATCTCTGACTGCTCTATATTAAACTCGGATTGTGATAATAATACCCTGTTTTTCTCGTTATAAACCAACTGGTTTCCCGGGGGGCTTGAGGGTTGCCACGCCTCATACCTCATGGGAAAGCCGGGGGCAATCTTGGTGCCCTCCATATCGTCCACATTGGCTGTTCCCACAACATTTGGATTGAGAAAACTCCTTGCTACCTCCGCCTCTATGGATAGTGTTGATGGGTACTCTGTCTCTACGAGGGGCAGACCATCTATCATATTGGTCATAAACTCAGGGTGGTAGTATAAACGGAGGTTTGTATCAAGTATGTTCTGTGTGGTGGGCGCATTGTCAATAGATGGTATCTCACCGTGCCTTGG
>QMNJ01000065.1 GCA_003647715.1 Candidatus Coatesiibacteriota bacterium | reverse complement strand
TAGGTGTTTATGGAGCGGTTATTGCAAACCTGTCAGGAAGTATGGCGGGTGCTCTACTGGTGTATTTTGGTTATTTAGTGAGGACGAGGTTAAAGCACGCTCTTTCGTTCACTGATATGAAGAGGCAGGTCTCATATGGACTGATGCCCTATCTGGCGAACCTGTTTAGTTTTCTGAACTATCGTCTTGATATTTTCATCATAAGCTACTTCCTTGATGTTAAAGAGGTGGGCTACTATGCCGTAGCGGTCGCACTAACAAGCAGGTTGCACGAACTCCCGCAATCTATAATGACCATCTTCTTCCCCCTGACAAGTGCACAGTCAGAGGAGGAGAAACTACAATACACGCCCAATGTGTTCAGGAAGACGGGTCTCTTGATGCTGTTAGTAGGTGTGGTGATAATCGCCGTTGCCAGACCTGGTATAGTGTTCGTTCTGGGGGATAGGTTTCTGCCATCGGTTATGCCGTTTATCCTGCTGGTGATAGGCAGGATAATAATAAGGGGCAATGTAGGCATACTATCGTCAGATATCTGTGGAAGGGGGAAACCATATATTATAACCATCATATCTTCTATACTTCTGCCCATAAGCATTGGAGCGAATATTATGCTCATCCCCAGATATGGTATTATTGGCTCAGCAATCGCCTCCATAATCGTGGCTATCATTCATGAGGTTATGGTCTCTCTCGCCTATCTCAGGGTTTCAGGTTCATATTTTGGTGTATTATTGCCAGATTTTAGGGATGTAGCAGATATATTCAGGGAGGGTAAGGATTATCTTTTTCGCCTGTTTAGAAGGAAGAGGTGAAATAAAAATATGGTGTTGATATATAATATGTGTTTTGGCATTCTAATGCGAATATTATGAGAGTGGTGAAGATACCCATAAAGACGCACCTGGTGACACCCTACGATGATATTGTAGACCTTGCTATAATCTATGCAAAACCGCATCTGAAAGAGGGCGATATCCTTCTGGTAACATCCAAGATTGTCTCCATCACACAGCACCGTATAAAGCATTTTGATAAGATAAAGGTTGGCTTCTGGGCAAATATCCTGTGGCGCTTCGTGACAGTACCTAAGTTCGGTGTTGGTGCGATAGGGCTTCCGGAGAAGATGCAGGCGGCGATAGATGAGGTGGGAATATTCAGGGTGCTTGCTGCTGCCTGTGTGGCAGGTATTACCCGCCTTCTGGGAAGGAGGGGCGACTTCTTCCGCATAGCGGGGCATAAGACCGCAGAGATAGACGGCACCCGCATACTCACCTTTGAGCCATATATCAGGGTGGTCATCTTTGGTCCCGTGAGAGGCGATGAGGAGGCACAGAGGGTGAAGGAGGCGGTCGGTTGTGAGGTGGCGATAATAGACGCTGGGGACTGGGGCGATGTGGATGTGCTGGGTGCATCCGATGGTCTTGACTATAGCAGGAGGCGCTGGGTGGAGGAGATGTGCAGGGACAATCCCCTTGGACAGACGATGGAGCAGACACCACTTGGAATATTGAGGGTAGAGGAGTGAGTATAATTACAGATTATGGTTGAAATTGATAAGAATTTATTGGTAAATCTTGAAAGTGTTTTCAATGGATTAAGAGAAATTTATGATAAAAATATCGTGTTTCGTCAATTTTTATAATGCACAAATGTTAATTCCAAAAAATAGAGATAAAATAGTAGTGGAGATTTCCGAACTTCTTATAAATCTTGCTTATGAGATAGAAGATGATGTAACCGAACTAGCAAGATTTGCGAGGCAATTTGACCCAAAATATAAATCTGAAAATAAATGATGATAATAATATCTATAGAAAGGTGGTGATTGAATGAAGATTAGGAAAACGACACTAATTTTTATTATAACATTTTTTACTATTTGCTTGTTAAGTTGTGGTGAGGAAGGCATCAGGGAAAATCTTGGTGAAGTATATCACTTATATGATGGTAATATTCCACTAAACCCTAAATTCTCACCCGCTGGTAATACAATTTTTTTCCATGATAGAGAGGAAATAAGCGAACCGTTCAATTATCGTTGTTATGTTGCTATTATTGGTGAGAATGGTGATAATTTCAATGAACTTGGAATGGGTGGTCTTAGTTTTTCAAGTATAAGTGGTCTTAGTATAAGTCCTGATGGTAATTGGATTTCTTTCTCTGGTATTGAGTATGAAGAATATGGAAAATTAAATAGCGAAAGAGATATATATAAGATGTCTTCAGATGGCTCATATATAGAAGGGCTTGGATTAGAAGGGAAAATTAGTGATACATGCTGGAGCACTGATGGTGAATGGATATATTTTGTCTGGCATATTAATTCACCTGAAAGAGATGAGATATACAGAATCAGGCCTGATGGAACTGGTATTGAAAATATAGGTATAGAGCATTATGATATTAACAGTTTGTCTATAACAAATGATAATAAATACATTGTATATATTTTTATAGAGGGAGAGAGTTCTAAATTGGCGGTTTATTCAATAGAAGGGAATGAATTCTGGGTTGTAGTAGATGAGGAAGATATAGGAGGATATACCATTCACTCATCTTGCGTATCTCCTGACGGGAGATGGATATGTTATTCCAGGGCTTCAGATACTGGAGGTTATGACCTGTTCGTTGTTCCATTTTACGGAGGAGAATCAGTCAAGATAACTAAATGTGGTATTGGTTACTTAAAACTAGATGGAGGCGATTTCTCACCTGATTGGTCTAAAGATGGTAAATGGATAGTATTTTCTGCGATAAGGTTAAATGGTGAGGGAATCTTCAAAGTCAAGGTCCCTGATGAGTTTCTGCCGTGAGTAATTAAATCATGTATTAATCCACCCTCAATTAACCCTATTTACAATTCACCACAATATATTATCCTTTAATCACTATGATTGGTGAAAAACCTGGCAGGGTTCTTGTCCTCGCCCCTCACACTGACGACGGTGAACTTGGCTGTGGCGGTTCTATCGCTCGCTTCATTGAAGAGGGAGCAAGTATCTATTATGTAGCGTTCTCCACCGCCTCTGCCTCACTCCCTGAGGGTATGCCACCAAACACGCTGGAGAGGGAACTGAGGGAGGCGGCTGAGATTCTTGCCATACCCGAAGATAATCTCATCATCTTTGACTATGAGGTGAGAAAACTCAACTATGTTAGGCAGGATATTTTAGAGCATCTGGTTGAGATAAGGGGAGAGGTGAAGCCGGACATTGTCTTTATGCCCAGCCCCTCCGACCTCCATCAGGACCACACCACGGTTGCTATGGAGGGCTTGCGTGCATTCAAGGGCACTACCTCCCTCGCATATGAACTCCCGTGGAACAACATCACTTTTACATCTCAGGCATTCATACAACTAAAGGAGAGGCATATTATGAAGAAGGTAAAGGCGATTAAAGCATACAGGTCGCAGAAGAGTCGCGACTACACTTCTGAAGAGGCAATAAGGGCTCAGGCGAAGATGAGGGGCATACAGATTGGCGTTAAGTTCGCCGAGTGCTTTGAGGTCTTGCGATGGATAGTGAGGTAGGTGTTCTCATAACCGGAGCAGGAGCCCCCGGCGCCCCCGGCATCATATACTGCCTTAACCAGCAGGGTGATATGCGACTACGCCTTGTTGGTGTTGACATTGATGAGGGTGCGGTGGGCTTCTCACTGGTTGATAATCATTATGTTATACCACAGCCAGAGACCGATGAGTTCATACCAAAAGTTCTTGATATATGTGAGAGAGAGAATATAAGGGTAATCCTTCCCCTGGTAACCAGAGAGTTAATACCGTTATCAAAGGCAAAGAAGGACTTCAATGAGAGAGGCGTCTATCTACCAATCTCTGATGAAGATGTGATGAAAGTCCTGAATGATAAGCATAAACTATCTGTGAGGGCGAAAGAGGCAGGTGTAAGTGTCCCCGACTTCCGCCTGGCAACAAATATTGCTGAACTGAGGGCTTATGCTTCTGAACTCGGCTATCCTAACCGACCAATCTGCATAAAACCACCCATCTCAAATGGTATGCGTGGCTTGCGTATCCTTGACGAGAATAAGGACCGACTTGAGCTTCTTTTGAGTGAGAAACCAACAGGCGTCTATTCAACGCTTGACGAGGTTATAGCAATCCTGGAGGGTGCCGATGACTTCCCGCCCTATCTGGTGATGGAATACCTGCCTGGGGAGGAATATACCATTGATGCGATGGCGGATAAGGGGGAAATGGTGGTGAGTGTTCCGCGTCTAAGGCAGAGAATAAGGAGCGGTATAAGTTTTGACGCAAGGGTTGTGAGGGATAAGCGACTGATAGAGATGACCCGTTTGCTCATTGAGGGGCTTGATATTGACGGTGTCTGCGGTTTTCAGTTCAGGGAGAGCGATGAAGGCACCCCCTGCCTCATTGAGTCAAACCCCCGCCTTCAGGGCACCGTCATTTTAACCGCCGGGGCGGGCGTAAACATCCCATATCTGCTGGTGAGAATGGCTCTTGGCGAGAAGATTGAGGTGGGCAATATAAAATGGGGGATGAGCATAAAGAGATACTGGGGGTGGTTTTTCTTTGATAAGGATGGATCTCCATACCCATTCTAAGTTCTCTGACGGAACTGACCTGCCGGAGGTGCTGGTTGAGGCAGGGATTGATGTATGTCTTACCTCAATCGCCATCACCGACCATGTGAGGGCGGACTCCGACTGGGTCTGGCACTATATTGACTATATGGAGGAGGTCAGGGAATACTATGGGGATAGAATAAGGGTTCTGTCGGGTGTTGAGGCGAAGGTGGTGGACTTCAATGGCACACTTGATATGCCGGAGGGAGTGGAGGACTTTGTGGACATTGTGCTATCGGCGGTTCACAGGGTGCCGAAGGAGGATGGTGGCTTTCTGACCGATGATGAGATTGCCTCCGACGGTGAGCGAGCATTAAATCTGTGGGCGAGGGCGGTGGTTGGCGCGATAAAGAACCCCTCTGTTGCAGTCATTGCACACCCGGGGTTGATTATGAAGAATCACGGTATAGAGATTACCGAGGAGGTGGCGGAGAAGGTGGCGAAGGCGGCGGGTGGTGAGGCAGTCGCTTTTGAGTATAATGTTGGGTGGGGTGTTCCCAAGGGTTGCCTTCTCAATGGGCTTATGAGACATGGTGTATCATTCACCGTCGGCTCCGACGCACATAGTGCAGATGAACTGAGGGAGGTGTGGGGAGATGGCGGAGCGGGTGGTAATATACCAGATGAGATAATCAATAGATTAGTAATTCTATAGCATCCTCACAATTTTAGACAAGGGATTTAACCCCCCTGCCCTGTTAATCATTACCATAGGAATAGCGATACTACATTGGTTAATAGGAACCGGGAGGACAGAAAATGGGGGGGATTTTCGTGCACTTCAGTATCTATTGGTATTAAGAATTAACAGGGTGGTCAATTCAAGTCCGATGGAGCTATTTAGATTGAAAAAAATATATATCGCACTCTTTATCTGATATATTAGTATATCTACTATGTGTGGGATTGTTGGTTATATTGGCTCTAAGCAGGCATGTGATATCCTGGTTGAGCGATTGGAGGCGCTTTCCTATCGTGGCTATGACTCCGCGGGGGTCGGCGTCTTCAATGGCGGGGAGATTGAGATTGTCAAGACGGCGGGCAAGATTGCTCGCCTGAAGGAGATTCTGAGTGGCTCAAAGCCACAGGGCACGATGGGTATAGGGCACACACGCTGGGCGACCCACGGTGAGCCGAATGACATAAATGCTCACCCACACCCCGACTGCACCGGCGACATAATCGTAGTCCAAAACGGCATCATTGAGAACTACCGCTTGCTGAAGGCAGAGTTGATAGAGAAGGGGCACAGGTTTAAGTCCCAGACCGACACAGAGGTTCTCTCCCACCTTGTGGAGGAATACTACAATGGCGATTTGAAGGAGGCGGTGAAGAGGGCGTTGAAACGGCTGGAGGGCAACTTCGCAGTGGTCTTCATGCACAAGGATGAGGAGCACCTGGTCGCCGCCCGCCTCAATGCTCCGCTGGTGGTCGGTCTTGCCCACAACGAGAACTTTATTGCAAGTGATGTGCCAGCGCTTCTCAAAAGCACCAATAAGTTCTATATTCTCCACAATGGCGACATCGTAAGCGTGGGCAGAGAGAGCGTGGAGGTTGACACTTTCTTTGACAGGTCAAAGGTTGATTTTAAGAAACGCAATATCTCAATAATTGACTGGAGTGTGGAGGATGCGACCAAAGGGGACTATGAATACTTTATGTTGAAGGAGATACACGAACAGTCCAAGGCGATAGAGAACACCATAGAGGGCGCTATCACAAGAGGTGGCAGGGTCCATCTTGATATGGCTATACCCGAGGAGCGCCTTCGTCAGGTTCGCGCAATACACTTGGTCGCCTGCGGAACTGCCTATCACGCCTGCCTCTACGGCAGATATATACTGGAGGAGACCCTATCCATACCCATAAGTGCTGATATTGCAAGTGAGTTCAGATATAGGGACCCACTACTTACAGAGAGGGACCTAGTGGTCTTCGTAAGTCAGTCGGGTGAGACCGCAGATACCCTAGCATGCCTTGACCTGGCGAGGGAGAAGGGCGCTTTGACCATTGCGGTGACCAATGTGATGGGCTCGTCTATTACCAGAAGGGCTGACACGGTGATATATACCAGGGCGGGTCCGGAGATTGCGGTTGCCTCCACCAAGGCATTCACCAGCCAGCAGGTGGTGTTCTTACTGCTCGCCGGCTACCTTCACGATGTAAGGCGTGTGAAGAAGGCGAAGGAGAACATGCGGGAGGTTGCAAAGGCACTAAAGAACCTGCCTGAGATGATGGGTGAGGTGCTAAAGTCGGAGGGCGACTGTAAATTATTGGCAGAGGAGATAGCAGAGAAGGAGGACTGTTATTATCTGGGCAGAAATATTGATGAACCACTGGCGAGGGAGGGAGCGCTCAAACTTAAGGAGATATCGTATATACATGCGGAGGCGTTCCCTGCGGGCGAGTTGAAGCACGGCACCATAGCCCTGATTGATGAGGGGACGCCGGTTGTTGCGATTATGACACAGGATGCGGTGCTGGAGAAGACCGTCTCCAATATCCAGGAGGTTATCGCCAGGAGGGCGACGGTTTACATCATAACCAGGGATGATGTGAAGGGGCTGGAGGACTTCGCCAGGATGGTTATTAAGGTTCCTGCGACCCACAGGTATATCACGCCGATTTTAAGTGCGCCACCCCTGCAGTTGATTGCTTATTATGCGGCTCTGAAGCGGGGCTACGATGTGGATATGCCCCGAAATCTCGCCAAGAGCGTAACTGTGGAGTAGGTTGGGTGGAGATTTGTGGTGTAGATTGAACATTTTATCAGCTATTGGGTGAAGTCCAATAAACTCCTGCTAATTTTAGCACTAACAACATCAATCTCTAATCATCCTCTTGGTTTTGCAGCACCAATAAGAAAATTTGCCTCAGCTAGAAAGCGCTCTAAGTGTAACCGCTATGTTACTAATTCTTCAACCCCCTGTTTTTGTGAAAAGAACAAATTTCAACCTCTTTTATATTGCTTAACATTTTGCGGATATAAAAAATTAGTGAAGTTCGGATGTTTTTCCCTTTTTGGACATTTTACCAAGTGATTTAATCCAATGTATCGTATGATTTTAATCTCTTACAATAAGGTTCTGAAAGAATATCACGAGCAGATAAAAGGTGTTTTAGATAATCTTTTTTTGGCTTCAATCCTTCTTTTATTTTATCTGGTTTTGCAATATAAGTAATTGCTTCAACTTCTTGACCAATGTCTAGTAGAACCTTCACCCTGATTTTATCATAATGATTAGGATACCCTTCGTATCTATCTAAATTTGATAAAGCTGAATCTTGAATATCATACAGAGCACCTTCTACGATTCCCTTTTCGTATGGAACTATATTTGCATATCCTTCTTTAGGATTACTAGATGCTACTTCATTGAATTTGAGATTGTAACCTTTAAGTATTGCAAGTGTTCTGTGGGAAAAGGTTATATTTCTATCTTCCATCTTCTCTGGGTTCATATTGCATCCATATGCGAAATATTTCATATCAATTTATCAAATAGTATATATGCAAGTTCAACACCTTAAAATTAATTTGTAGAATAGATTTATCAGTTAGTTTATCTTAGGAAGGGCAACTTTATTAATTGTTGTAGGGAGTATTGTTTTATCATCCACTTAATCACCTTTTAAACCAATTGTATATATCAACATAGGCATATAC
>QMNJ01000064.1 GCA_003647715.1 Candidatus Coatesiibacteriota bacterium | reverse complement strand
TTGATACTAATTGTTATTATATTCGTAACCACTTCCACTCTGCTTATTATACCCACGACCAGGGATAATCTTATTAGGCGTATTGAGATGTCTAAACCTGGAGAACAATCCTATTTGGACTTACAGCGCATCCAGAATTTCAAAGCCGCTTTTACAATGATTGAAGAAAAGCCGATTACTGGCTGGGGTGCTTTCAGCGATAACCTGATTTATATGAAGGAAATAGGTCAAAGGTATAGTATCGTTGACTTTGGTAAGAATATTTGGGGTTGGGCTAACAATATTTATTTACAGGTCGCAGTAGATTTTGGGATTGTCGGTCTGATATTGTTTATGATAATGATAATCCAAATAATCATAATTGCTAAGAAAAACATCAGTAGGAGAAGTATCATATCCCAAATACTCTTTATCTCATTCATTGCATTACTATGCAGGGGTCTTATGGAGACCCTATTAGCCAGGAGTTTATTCATTTACACAACCACTATCTTACTCATTTCTAACAAGGTCAAACAATGACAGGTCAAGACACCTCCTCCACTCTCACCAGTGGCTCACTCAGGAACATAATCTTCAAGGTTATGTCAGAAGTGGTGGCGAAGCCAGTGGTATTGATATACACCATCATTCTTACACGCTTGCTTGCTCCATCAGATTATGGCAATTTCACTGTAGCCATCACCTTTGCCATCTTCATAGGCGTGATAAGCGATGTTGGTCTTTCAACAATAATGTTGCGAGAAGCATCAGTTCACGAGGGTAAAGAGCTGAAAGACCTCATAGATACCATATTCTCATTCAAATTCTTAATAATTATTCCCGCTATTTTTCTTGCCTCTGTCTTCATTCTGGTTGGACCTATCAGATTCGCCGACAATGGAGTAGCCATTATTCTGGTCATCTCCCTATGTTTTTATTGGTTTCTTGAGGTTATTCTAACCACATTCAGGGCGAGGTTTAAGCCCGAAAAGGAGGCAACCTTATTTGTTCTCTGGAGGGTTACTCTGGTGGTAATAACACTTATAATGGTTTATAACTTCCGTTCCATTATATCCGCAGCAATATCCCATATGACTACAAGCATCTTATTGTTCATCCTTGGGTTCATCTTCGTCTACAAATATATATCAAAAATAGACCTTCATATCTCAAGAGAGATACTTTCAAGGGTTCTGAAATCATCCGTATTCATATTTCTATCCAGTATTTTCGTCATTGCATACTTCAGGATAGATATTATATTGATGAATCTGTTTGAGGTTCCACCTGCTGATATTGGTAGATATGGTGCTGTTTACAAGATAATTGAGGCGGTTATGGTGTTCCCCGCCGCCATTGCAGGTGGCGTCTTCCCCGCACTATCAAGGGTAGCGAGGTATAAGGTAGATGATATACAAAAAGCAGGTGAACTGCTCAGACCTGTAACCTTCTTTGGTCTGCTCTCGCCAATTCTGCTTATACCACTTACCAGATATATAATTCTTGTTGCTTTTGGGAGACCATTTATTTGTGCCTTCTCAACTCTCAACATTCTGCTATTGGCATTACCTTTCATATTCATAAACTACATTTTATTTTCATTATTGATATCGCTGGGTATGGAGAGAAAGAACCTGTTTGCCACAGTTCTGTGCCTAATATTCAACGTGGTCGCCAATATCATACTAATACCAAAATTGGGTATCAATGGAGCAGCAATCACTACAGTCCTCACTGAATTAGTTCTGATGGTCATCTGCGCATTGTTCCTTATAAATAGGATTAGAGTTAACATATTAGTTGTTATTATAGGTTTTATTAGCGGAATATTGATTGTTGGGCTTGAACTCTATATGTATAATTGGTGGATTGCTATTCCAGCAATAATATTATTTATACTTATATCATTCATTGCTGGTCTGATTAAAACTGGCGATTTGAATTTGTTAGTCAAGAACATCAGAGGGATAACCAATGAAAAATAAAGATAGAGTATTTATAAGTGTGATTATTCCCACAAGAAATAGACCTCAACTTCTGAAGAGATGCCTTCAATCAATATTTTCTCAGAAAGATGCTCCACCCTATGAGGTCATTGTAATTGACGACCATTCAGATGGTCTTGAGACCAGGCGAGTGGTCAAGTCATTCGGGGCAAAATACAAGCGCCTACCCAAGAGGATGGGGCAGGCACACGCCAGAAATATAGGGCTTGAACGCGCGGAGGGATACATCGTCGCCTTCATAGACGATGATTGCATTGCAACCAGCAATTGGCTAAAGGAGGGGGCAACCATATTTGAGGATGGAGTAGTGGGTGGCATTGAGGGTATGACCATACCCCACCCCGATGAACCCCCCACTCCCTTCTCCAACTATATTGACAATAGAACAGGCAGGCAATACACTACCTCTAATATGTTCTATAGAAAAGATGTTCTGGAAAATATTGGTGGCTTTGACACCACATATACCGAGCCATTTTTCAAGCAATTGTTCAGGGAGGATACAGATGTTGCCTTCAAGCTTCTCTCCCTCGGCTTTGTAATACCATTTGTTGACCGATGCGCTGTTTATCACCTACGAACGAACAATAGATACCTAAAACCCATAAAAGATGCAGTAAAGCACTTCCTTGACCCTAAATTAGCAAAGAGGTTTCCTAAACTTTTCTCAAAGAGTGGTTTCAGACCCTTATCAAGAGGGCATTTTCCTTACTATCTTGGAATTCCACTCATCATCACTGGTATTTTAACCGATATCTCAACTTTAATAATTCCCGGAGCTTGTGGCATATTACTATCCGCAGTTTATTCAACTATAAGAAGGTGCTCTGGAAAGAGTATAAAGTCATTTCACCCAGTGCTGTTATTCTTATACGAACTGACAATAGTCCCTATACTCCGCCTATTCTCGGTTATTCTGGGCTATTTCAAGTATGGTAAAATAACTCTTTAGGTATTACTATGAGGATTGCGATTGATGGAAGATGGTTTACCAAGAGTTCCGGTGGGATAGTAACTTATCTCACAAATCTTGTAAAATACCTCTCCAGAAGTGATAGAGAAAACTCTTATTTCATTCTTGTATCAGATAATAAATCTTATGACTTCTTCAGCGATATGCTGAGCAAGAATTCAAACTTCAATGTTCAAAAAATTAACTCCACGCCATATTCACCTACTGAACACATTGTAATCCCTGAAGTTCTAAATACTATCAAGGTAGATATACTCCATTCTCCACACTTTATGATTCCCCTTATCAAGACGAACACTGCGACAATAATCACTATACACGACCTCATGCCATTTATATTCAGGGAGTTCCTTCCACCATCTAAAATGAAAAACTTCTTTCCCGTATATAGCACGGTCATCAACAGGACAGCAAGATTTGCAGACCACATTATCACCGTATCAAAGCACTCCGCTAAAGACATCATAAGAATTCTTGGAGTAACAAGAGATAAAATTACAATTATCTATTCTGCTGCTGACGAGGGCTTCAGACCACTTGGTAAAATAAAACCCACAGAAGTTCTCAATAGATACGGCATAAAAAGACCATTCCTCCTCTTCGTTGGCAGGCAGGAATACAATAAAAATATACCCGGAATAGTTGAGGCATTCATTACAGTTCGGAATAAAGGTTATAATGTCCAGTTGGTGATGGTAACAGAGCCGGGGAAGTTCTTGAAAGAGGTTGAGCCAATCTTAAAGGACGAGGGTCTCCTTGATGATGTAATCATAACCGGTAAGGTTTCCCAGGAGGACCTCTATGACATATATGCCTCGGCACACACACTCCTGATACCCTCTTTCTATGAGGGCTTCGGTCTTCCCGCCATAGAAGCGATGGCGTGCAGGGTCCCGGTCATCGTCTCCGACAGGTCATCGCTTCCCGAGGTAGTGGGAGACGCCGGTCTCTATGTCAACCCTGACAGGGAGGACAAAATCGCTGAGGCGATAATACAACTGCTCACAAATGAAAAGATGAAGGACAGATACGCTGAGCGTGGCTACCAGCGTTCAAAAATGTTCTCATGGTATAAAACGGTTAGTGATACCGTCAAGGTCTATGAAAAAGTTGTTGCAGAAAGAGCCCGAAAAAATCAGTAGAAGGCGTAAAATAATAAACGACCTACTACTCGCCTCTCTCGTGCTTGCGTTTCTCCTCACCCCCCTGTCCATCTCCGCACTGCTAATCGTATATTATGCAATCACTATCCCTCTGTTCATTCTGAAAATGGTTATAACCAGAGAGGGCTTCGTCAAAACAGGTGTTGAACTGTTCATCGCAATCTTCCTATTTATCGCTTTCATATCATCACTTACATCATACTTTGCCAGCCCCGACTTCGGAGGTATCTATATGAAGAACTCCCTTAAGTGGTTCTATAAGACCGCCCCCGCAATACTCATTTTCATCATCGTCGTTCAGGGTGGATATAGAAGATGGGCGAGAGTGCTCGCCAGCGCCTTCCTCCT
The DNA here is from genome assembly GCA_003647715.1 of Candidatus Coatesiibacteriota bacterium. Classification (GTDB taxonomy): domain Bacteria; phylum RBG-13-66-14; class B26-G2; order B26-G2; family B26-G2; genus B26-G2. The sequence goes on along the minus strand of QMNJ01000064.1, from coordinate 3,830 downwards.
CGGCTCTGTGCTCAACTGTATATGCCTGATTACCCAGTTTCTCACGCATTTGAAAGACCTCAATGTCTATTTTGACCGATTCGGCGGTTTCTCATTCTATATGACACAGGGCACAATCATTCCCCTATCGCTCTGCGTGGCGTCCTGGCTGATTGTTAATGAACATATCAGAAAATATCACTGGCTTGACTTATGCCTCAGATGGGCTGGCTATATCATAACCATCATCGCCTCCGCCCTCTCCCTTGTAAGAACAGCAATCCTTGGCACTACAACTGCAATTATTACATTCACCGTTATAACCAGAAAAAAACTATTCATAATAACACTCGTAGGAGTCATAATAATGGTTCTCCTCATACCGCAGACCAGATTCAGGTTGATTGATACATTCTACAGTTTTGACTACCAGGGCTATGTATGGGAGCCGGAATCAATCAAGGAGTGGCGGTGGCGTCTGTTCCCCATAGGAATTGACATAATTAAGAGATACCCACTTCTTGGTGTTGGACCAAGAAATGTATCACTCATAATATCCGAATACAGACCTTATGAAACCGGTCAGTTTTTTTCACATCTGCATAATGACTTTCTTGAGGTTGGAGCAGAGATGGGTCTTATAGGGCTATCAGCACTCGTGGCACTCTTCATCGCAATCTATGTATCAATAATTAAAAAGAGCAAAGAGAGGAAATACACACGAGCATTTGGTATATCAATAATCTTTACATTTGCAACTGCGGGAATGTTTGAATATAATATTGGCGACTTTGAGGCATTTATCTCCTTCTGGGAGGTATTATCTATTGCATTTCTCTATCTATATGGTAGAGAGTAAAACATAAGTATGAAAGGATTGGTATGGATAAGACATTTGTAATTATCAAACCGGATGCGGTGGGGAAAGCGGTTATCGGAGAGATACTATCGTTCTTTGAAAGGAACGACCTTAGAATTATAGAGTTGAGGATGCTGAATATGGAGAGACCAGATGCTGAGGAGTTATACAGCGTTCACAGGGACAAGCCGTTCTATAGTGACTTGGTGGAGTTCATAACCTCTGGACCGATAGTTGCCTGCATCCTTGAGGGCGAGGGCGCAATTGAGAGGGTGAGGGAGATAATAGGAGCAACAGACCCGAAGAAGGCGAGGTCAGGCACAATCAGAGCGAAGTTCGGCACAGACATCCAGGTCAACGCAGTCCACGCCTCCGACTCCGAGGAATCATACAGAAGGGAGGCACCAATAATATTCGGGGATAGGATATTTTAAAAAATTAATATTACAAAGTTTTCTATGAAACCAATTTAGTTTTTAAATAGTTCTGAAATTATCTTATTTTCATATAATAGATTTATAATTTGGGATTTTTATAAAATAAAGGAGGTAAGTCCTATGACCTATGAAAAGTGGTGCTAGCATCAATTTCCCACCAGCTCCGCTGGTCTTCTGCTCATTGGGACATGCCACAGGCGATACCTTGATAGATATGCCCTCGCCCACGACACCGTGAACTCGCCATATCGGTCATTCACCGCATCCAGCGCCTCAATAAGCGCCCTCTCCCTCATCCCCCCCTCAAATAGTGGCAATATCTCACCGCCTATCTCTATCAGCGACACCGACACCCCAAGCATCCTCACCCCCCTCTCGTCAATGCCTATCCCCTCTATAAGCCCCACTGCGGTCTTATATATCTCCCTTGCGTCATCGGTGGGTCTCTTCAGCGTCCTGTGCTTCACTACGCTCGTGAAGTCGCCCCGCCTCACCACCGCCTGGACTCTCCTGCCTCTATAGCCCCTCCGCCTCATCCTCCTTCCCACCTTCTCCGAGAGCGAGAAGACAACACCCTTCACACGCTCCATATCGTATATATCCTCCGGCAGTGTTACCGAGTGCCCCACGCTCTTCGCCTCCGGCACCTCATAGTAGGGCACCAAGGGTGTATCCGCAACCCCCTGCCCCATCGCCTTCAGGGCAATACCGACCACACCAAATCTCGCCTTCAAAAGCCCGACGGGTGCCCTGCCGAGTTCACCGCAGGTGGTTATGCCCAGCCCCTTGAGGCGGATGGCGAGTTTAGTGCCTATGCCCGGCAGTGCATCAACCGGTAGGTTCTCAAGCACCTCCTCTATCTCATTATGTGCTATCACCGTCTCACCCATCGGCTTCTTGAGACCGCTTGCGAACTTTGCCATTACCTTGTTCGGTGCAATACCTACAGAGCAGGGGAGGTCAAGTCCATTAACAACAGCCATCCTCAGTTCACCCGCCAACTCCTTCGCCCTCTCCTTACCTCCCTCACCTACGATATCGCTTACATTCATATAGACCTCATCAACAGATGCTATCTCTATAAGATGTGTAAAACCCTCAAGCATCTTGACCAGCTGTGAGAGGGTGGCTGTGTATCGGGAGGGGTTGCCGGTGACCACCACCGCATGGGGGCAGAGGCGCAGTGCCTCCTTCAAACTCATACCTGACTGTATGCCATACTCGCGTGCGGGGTAGGATGCGGTGCAGACAACCGAGCGACCCTCCGGCGCCCCGGTCACCAGGATGGGCTTGCCCCTGATTTTCGGGTTGACCATCTCCTCCACCGAGGCGAAGTAGGCGTTCATATCTATGTGTGCTATCCACCGCATAATATATAACTCACCACCTGTTGAGTGCTAACAGGCAGGCGTTAAGCATTTATCCCCTTCAGGTAGAACACGACGATGAGAGTATTCTCCACTCTATCTGCACCGGGTCAAAGGCAATTTCAAAGAGGTCCACCCCGTCGGTCACCGAGAAGCAGAATATCTTATGCGCCCCTTTTCGTTCATCCCACCTGTAGGTGATACTCCTTATCTGGTATCTGGTGTGGTTCCACTCAAACCAGACGGGGTTTATGCCTGAGCGGGAGAATATGGCACCGACCTTTATGGGTTCATTCCAGTAGTCCGTGGGCATAGTGCAATCACCTCCTCAACCTCCTCCTTATCAGCCCCACTACCTCCCCAACAATTCGTATCTCACGCACCTCCTCGTCAAGCGGGATGGGTGAGAATGCGGGGTTTGAAGGCACGAGGGCGGGTCTGCCTTCAACTCTGCCGAGACGCTTGACGGTCGCCTCGTCGTCTATCACCGCTACCACTATGGTGCCCTCGGGTGGCTGAGGGTTGGGGCGGACGAGGACGAGGTCACCGTCAACGATGTGGTCGCCAATCATAGAATCACCTGTGACCTCCAGCATAAATGCGGCTCCGTCGGGAACAATGCTTCTATCAAGTGAGATGGTATCAATCCAGTATTCCTCCGAGAGGAGGGGGTCTCCCGCCGGTATCTGACCGAGAATCGGGAGGGGTATGCCCTGCCCGGAGGTGGATATTATGCTGAATGGCGGTTTTAATATCTCAATTCCCCGTGCGGAGCCCCTGCGGATGTCTATATAGCCCTTGCGTTCAAGTGAGCGAATGTGGTCATAGGCGCCCCTGACGGTGATAGAGAGCGTTCTGGCAACCTCTCTCACCGTTGGGGGTCTTTTGCCCTGCTCCATCAGGCGGGCAATAATCGTTAGAACCTCCCTCTGCCTTTCAGTTAGACCCTCCACCATCATATCTCTCACCTCTCCATATCTGTATTCAATGAATATTATACTCAACTAATGTTGAGTATATCAGACAGAAGACAACCTGTCAAGGGGAATTTTGAGGTGCTTTACGGGACGGCGGATTTATTACTTCTTGTGAACCTGGCTTTTTTACACTTAAGTATGCACAAATTTACTTTCTTTTTTAGTGTAATATCTAAGTATTACAATAATAACTTACTGATATATATTACTT
>QMNJ01000063.1 GCA_003647715.1 Candidatus Coatesiibacteriota bacterium | reverse complement strand
CCCGCAAATATCTCCATCCAGGCAATCTTTCTCTCACCATCGTATGCTTTCTTAACCGCACCATCAAGAACCATCTTCGTGGCACGCCAGATGTCAGGTCCCGTGCCATCACCCTCAATGAATGCAATGATGGGATTGTCAGGAACTATAAGATTCTTCCCATCAAAGGTTATCTTCTCTCCATCTTCCGGAATTTGTATCTTGTCAAACATATCTATTTCTCCTTCTTCTTTTCTGAGATATAGTTTAACAATCCTCCAAACAATACAATCTCCTTCTCTCTGTCTGAAAGGTCATATCTGCAGGTGAACTCATACCCTTGAGTATCGTTAATAATCCTTATATCTTTGTTATTCTCAAGGTTGTCTCTTGGTTCAGGGAAGTGTAATATATCGCCTTGGTTAAGGCGCTCATAGTCATCTCTGGTAATATACAATGGCAGAATACCAAAGTTGATGAGGTTGCCACGATGGATTCGCTCAATTGTTAGTGCCATAACCGCCTTCACCCCGAGATGCATCGGGCACATTGCCGCATGCTCCCTTGATGAGCCCTGCCCATAACTGTCTCCTCCTACTATTGTGCAGAACTTGCCATCTTTTTTGTATTCCTTGCATCTGTCGGAAAACTCTTCATCAACATAGTGGAATACATACCTGGAATAGACATCAATGTTTGAGCGATATTTCAATAGTGGACCTGCTGGCATTATATGGTCGGTGGTAATCTTGTCTCCAACCTTGATATTTACAACCGTTCTGAACTCATCTGGTAGGGGTATATTCTTGGGTGGTGGTCCAATATTAGGTCCACGCTCTATCTTTCTATCGGGATTTTCAGGCATTATGAACATACTGTCATCTATTATGAAGCTGTCGGGATAGTTAATGCGCGGGTATTTCATATTCAAATCCCTGGGGTCTGTTATCTTGCCTTTAAGGGCTGATGCTATTGCTGTCTCGGGACTTGCGAGATAAACCTGGGCATCCTTTGTGCCACTTCTGCCCTCAAAGTTTCTATTTATGGTTCTAATGCTAACACTACCTGTAGGTGGTGCCTGCCCCATACCTATGCAGAAGCCACAAGCGGGTTCCATTATTCTCGCACCCGCGTTGATAATGTCGGTGAGTGCGCTCTCCTTTGTAATCATCTGGAGAACCTGCCTTGAACCAGGTGCTACCACAAAACTTATTTTCTTTGAAACGGTCTTTCCCTTCAAGATATTTGCAACTGTCATCAGGTCTCTATATGATGAGTTGGTGCAAGAACCAATACAGACCTGAGCTACTGGTATGCCTTCTACCTCCCTCACAGGAACAACTTTGTCGGGATTGTGGGGCTTTGCTATCAGTGGTTCAAGTGCAGACAAATCTATCTCTATAACTCTGTCATATTCTGCATCTTTGTCTGCCTTCAGTTCACTGAACACATCTTCTCTCTTCTGTGCTTTCAGGAATCTTCTGGTTTCCTCGTCAGATGGAAACAACGAGGTGGTGACTCCCGTCTCCGCACCCATATTTGTTATTGTTGCCCTATCCGGAACCGTAAGGTTCTTTACACCCTCGCCAAAATACTCCAGAACACAACCAACATTGCCCCTTGAAGACAGTATGGATAATACTTTTAGAATCACATCCTTGGCGCTTACCCAGTCGGGCAGTTTTCCAGTAAGGTGGACGCCAATCACCCTTGGGCAGGTGAGATAGAATGGCTCACCCGCCATAGCGGAAGCGACATCAAGTCCTCCTGCGCCCATAGCAAACATACCAATTCCACCGTTGGTGGGGGTATGACTATCGGAACCCAAGAGTGTCTTGCCGGGAACTCCAAAGCGTTCAAGGTGAACCTGATGGCAGATTCCATTTCCCGCCTTTGAATAGATTACGCCAAATCTGTCTGCAACGCTCTCAAGGTATCTATGGTCATCTGCATTCTCAAAGCCCATCTGGAGTGTATTGTGGTCTATGTATGAGACCGAAAGTTCTGTTTTCACCCTGGGGATATTCATTGCTTCAAACTGCAAGAATGCCATAGTTCCCGTGGCGTCCTGAGTTAGTGTCTGGTCAATGCGTATGGCTATTGGGCTTCCGGGGGTGAGTTCTCCCTCAACCAGATGTTTATTTAGTATCTTCTCAACAAGTGTGCCTCTCATAGAATAACCTCCTAATTATGCATCGGGGACTACCTTTGAATCAGATAAAAGTTCTAACATCATCAATGCTTTTTTATCATTTGGGTCTAATTCCAGAACCTTCTTCAGTGCATCTTTCGCCATGTTGGGCTGTGCGTTCCTGTAGTATGCCTCTGCGAGAAGACCATACGCTCTTGGTGAATGGGGGTTATCTTCTATTACCTTCTTAAAGCATTCAATCGCCTTTTCAAAATTGGCTAGTCGTAAGCTGACCACACCGAGGTAGTAGAATGAGATTGTCATCTCTGGGTGAACATTTGTTAATTGCTCAAAGGCATCGTATGCCTTTTCTAATAGCCCCATATGGTATGATGCATGACCTAACTGATAGTAAATCATAGCAAGGTGTGGGTCGCATTCAAGCGCCTTCTCATAAAAACTGATGGCTTCTCTTATCCTCGCTTTTCTATAAGATATTAGACCAAGAAGATATAATACCTCTGCAAATCTCGGTGCTTCTTCAATTATTGACGAAAGAACATCTCTTGCGCTATCAAGTTCTCCAAGACGATATAGTATCTCCCCAAGGTGGTATCTTAGGTAGGTATTCTCAGGTTCTTTTTCAAGTGCTTTCTTGTATAGGAGGACAGCATCATCAAGATTACCCTCCATCTCCTTTCTCATAGCATTATGAGTCAACTCCGATTCATCAAGTGGGCTACCGCAGTATGGACACCTATCATACATTTCACTCTCTTTCTTATCAGGCATATCTACCTCCTGTGAAGATTCAAATAATTATCTTTATTCATATTTACATAGTTTAATCTAATATTCAATCAGAACTATTCAACTTCTTAATTACCCCTCCCCCTTTCTATGGGGGAGGGGTAATAAATAGCAAGCTGCTAACTATATCCAATGGGTTATTTGAAGTAGTCCCCTAGGTGCTTTTTCCCAAGTTCTATCAGCTCCTCAGGTGAGATGGCGGTGGTGCGTTTCTGGTCATACTGCTCCATTACCCACTTATATATTTCAGCAACTCCCGGATGTTTCTTGTCTATTGCCTTTTCACCCTCCAGTCCGAGATACTGGTTATACCAAAGTGCAATTCCCGCAACTCCAGATTTATCAGTGACAGCAACTCCGTATGGCTTGTTGAGTATCTTGGTAGTGTCAAATATGTTGTATATCTCCTCGTTCTTGATACATCCGTCAGCATGTATTCCAGCCCTTGTGACATTGAAGTCGCGACCAACGAATGGATAATTGTTAGGAATATCAACGCCCATCTCTCTGAAGTAGTTAGCCAGTTCTGTTATAGCATGGAAGTTCATACCGTTGGTAGTGCCAGTAAGTTCTGCGTATGTTATCGCAAGCCCCTCAAGTGGTGGATTACCGCATCTCTCGCCGATTCCGAATAGCGAGCCGTTTGCCGCCGAGCAACCATACAGCCAGGCGGCTACTGGATTGGCGAGCACCAGGTGGAAGTCGTTATGACCGTGCCATTCAAGGCGGTCACTGGTAATACCCAATTCCTTCTTCAAGTAGTATATCATCTTTGGGACTCCTCTTGGTAGTGCCGCCTCGGACCATGGAACTCCATAGCCCATGGTGTCGCAGAGTCGTATCTTTATGTATAGCCCGCTCTCCTCGCTGAACCTCATCAGTCGCTCCGCAAACGGAACAACACAGCCCCAGAAGTCCGCCCTTGTGATGTCTTCAAAATGGCACCTTATCGCCTTGAGCCCTGCCTCTGCTGCGGACTCAACCACCTTCATAAAATCATCTATTACCTGTTGGCGGGTCTTACCGAACTTCAGGAATATGTGGTAATCAGATATAGATGTTAGCATACCGGTCTCTTTTAGCCCCATCTGCTTGACAATCTCAAAGTCCTTCGGGTTAGCCCTTATCCAACTCGTTACTTCAGGATACTCATAGCCCTTCGCAAGGCACTTTTCAACCGCTTCACGGTCCTTCTCTGTGTAGATGAAGAACTCGCTCTGCCTGATTATGCCATTCGGACCACCCAGTTCGTGCATCAGGTCGTATATCTTGACGATGTTCTCCACACTGTAGGGTGGTCTTGACTGCTGACCGTCGCGGAATGTGGTGTCTGTTATCCATATCTCCTCCGCCGGCTCCATTGGAACTATTGTATCCTCAATCTCAATCCTTGGCACCTCGGTGTAGGGAAACATATCTCTCAGCAGATTTGGTTCTTTTACATCATCTACCGGATGTTCCCTTTTGGGTGCCTTATACAACCATTTAGGGTAGTGGTGTGTCATCTCTAACTTACCTCCTCAATATTCACAATCATATTTCGTAGCCAAATCTATCTCCTAAATTTCTCACTATTGTATATATCTCGGGGGAAATTTCAACCATTATTGAGTTTCTCTCCTCATTCAAAAACTCAATCTCCCCGGGTATATAAATTGTATCTTCACCCTCAACTTTATCCGCCCTCTTGATTGTATCAATCAGATAATCTATATCGTCTTTGAATTCATCAGCATCCCTGAACAGGTCTATTCTCATTGCAGAGAAGAAGAACGATATATCGTTGCTATCTCTGCTCCTGCCTATGTTGGTGCTGAAGGGTCCACCAGCCATCAGGCCCGACATAACCTCTACTGCAAGAGCAAGGCAGTATCCCTTGTGCCCGCCGTTTATCACCTCTGAACCTCCCAGTGGCAATAATCCTCCGCCGAGTCGCTCCTTTAAGTTCTTGAGGACCAGTTCAGGGTCGCTAACTGGTTTTCCTTCGGTGTCAACCGCCCAGGTGGTAGGTATCGTCTTACCCTCCCGTGCGTAGTTCTCAAGGCGTCCCCTTGGAACGGTGCTTGTAGCCATATCAATTACTATGGCTCTGTGTTTTTTTGCGGGGAAGGCGATACTTATGGGATTTGTGCCAATGAGCGCATCCCTTGAATATGTTGGAACCACCATAGGGCTTGTGTTGCAGATAGTAAAACCCACCATATCGTGCTCAAGTGCCATCATTGAATAGTAGCCAGCAATACCAAAGTGATTAGAGTTTCTGACCGCTATCATTCCAATGCCCGAACTGTCCGCCATCTCTATTGCCTTCTCCATTGACCTGTAACCGGCGATATGACCCATACCCCTGTTGGCATCTATGACCATGCTTATCGGTGTCTGATGAACTATGTCGGGGGAATAAGTGGTGGATGCCCTTCCCTGCTCTATATCTTCAATGTATCGGGGGAGGCGTGCAACGCCGTGTGAGTGGATGCCACGCCTGTCCGCACATACAAGTATGTCGGCGGTAATGTCCGCATCTTCTTCGCAGACACCGAGGTGTTGAAATATCTTTGAGGTGAACTTCAGAAGTTTTTTTATTGCGATACTTATGCTTTTCTCTTCCTTGATAGTTGTCTCCTTCAATAATCTCATAAAAAATCCATCTGCCAGTCCTGACAGATGAAAGTCATATAGTCATTCATTCCCTCTGTGGGAATTAATATACAATATCGTGGTGACTTTTACAATATATTTTGATTGAGTTTTCTAACATTTTTCTAAATTTTCTCTGATATTATGGTATCTTATGTTGAAACCTGGATGATATCGGGAGGTCAATATGGTTAGGGTATTGTCTACAATTGTGGTTATTTTGCTGTTAGCACCCCTTGCGTATTCAACAATGCATGTGGGCTTTGGTGTAGGTATGTGGCATAAGGGCGAGGGTGAGTATGAGGGTTATATATACCCCTCGCTTTCTATCTTACAGGCGGATGTTGATTTCTTCTTCCGTATGGGTAAGTTTGACTGGGGAATAGACGGTAAATTTTTAAAGCATGGTGAGTTCCTTCAGGATGAGTCCACAATTGGTATAGGTCTGGGCATTATCTCCAGGATATACCCCATTCGGGGGACATACTCAACGCCGTTTCAGCCATATTTGGCGTTGGGTGTTGATTATCTTCCGTTATTTTCAAAGCAGAATGACAAGTGGTATGCCAACCACATGTTCAACTTCACCATAGGTCCGGGAATTGGATTTGACCTGAAGGTAATAGAGCCATATGTTGAGATTGGTTATGGTGGGTGGTATCTTCCCGGTGATGCCTACTGGTTGGAGAACGGTGGCTCATTCAGAGGGCAGTTGCATCTTATGGCTGGAATAAGAATTTAATTGGCTATATGTCTTTATTTGTTATAATACCCTGTAGGAGGTTGGTAGTATGAGGAACTATATTGTGATTAGCATGTCTCTGGTTATGATAATGACTGGATTGGCTCTGCCTTTACTAAACATTGGAACATCCTGGGTCAAGCCCATGGGTGATTGGGCGGAGGATAGATATGAAGGTGGTCCTGCATTCCTGTTTTCAGGAAATTTCACATTCGGGCACTTCGTTCTGGTCGCGCCTGATGTCGGTTATGCAATGCTTGGTGAGGACAAGGTGCTTCAGAAATATCTGGAGGAGAAAGCGGGTTATCTACCCTCAGAGGTAGAGGATATTAAGTCGACTATGTGGTGGTTCGGGGGAGGTGTAAAGATTCGCTTCTCCACTAACCCCATAGCCACACCCTATGTGATGGGTCTTTTTGAGTTTTATAGAAGAGGCATCGGCTGGGGCGATGTCAGCATCCCTGAGATTGAGAACTTTGATAATGTTATAAACACCTATGGTCCCTGTATTGGCTTCGGTGTTGAGATATTACCCGACAAGCCCGTAACCGCCTTCGCAGGCTTTAGATGGTTCTATGGCAAGGGTGTGGGAACAACAGAGATAGAGAAGAAATATTTAGAATGGGAGGAGAAGGACGCGCATTTTCTGGTATTCCATGCTGGCGTTGATTTCCTCTAATGGATATTCTCAGGTAATTGAGATAATTAGATAACCCCACTATTTTCTCAAATTAAGGGGATTAGTATATTGCAATATTTATGTTAATGAATATTATTACTTATGAGCCCATAGGTGTAATTCAAACACCATTTAAGGTGGCGAGGGGAACACCAATTCAGCCCGAAGCAGGGAGACACATTGAGGGAACGGTTGAGGTTTTTCCTGAGTATATTGACGGCTTGAAGGACCTGGAGGGCTTCTCTCATATAATTCTCATCTACCATTTTCATCTCTCAGGCGAGCATAATTTACATATTAAGCCATTTATGGACGATGAGGTAAGAGGCGTCTTCGCCACCAGGGCACCATCCAGACCAAACCCCATAGGCATCTCGGTGGTTCGGCTTAAGGGTATAGATGGCGGAACTCTTCATATTGAGGATATTGATGTTATAGACGGGACACCACTGCTTGATATAAAGCCCTATGTGCCTGAGTTTGACGAGGGTGAGGAGATAAGAATTGGCTGGCTTAATAGAAGGGTGGGGAAACTACCACAGACGAGGGATGACGGGCGCTTTGCTGGGGAATAATATAGATTATTACTCATCCGGCTCAAACGGATAGATGAATATATCGGTCTCACCCTCTACATTCTCCATCTCGCTTACAAATGCAATCCACTCTCCATCGGGTGAGAATGATGCGTCCCAGCAATTACAGCCCTCCTCAAGGGGCGGGAAGAACTCTTTAATCTCCTGTTCGCCTGCCTCTGATGATATATAGCCGATGTAGCATTGAAGTTTCTTTTCTTCATAATCATAGATATAATAATTTACTGCTATCCACCTTCCATCTGGCGATATATCAGTTGGAAACACCATTTCACCATCTGCAATGGTTATTGTCTCCTGAGATTCCATACCCTCCCAGGGATTTATTTTATAGATAGTATCATCTATAATATAAGCGCTATATGTATAAAATAACCACTTTGCATCGGGAGACCATAGTAGATTCCAGCAGTATTGTCCCTCTAGATGGTATGTAACACGATTTGGAGTATTTTCAGGAACTTCAGGTTTAAAATGCATTATATATATCTCTGAAGATGGAAAATGTGGCATACGGTCAGATATGAATGCTAACCATTCACCATCCGGTGATATTCTCCCCCAGCAGTTTGTGTGGTCAAAAAATGTCAGCCACTCTGGTTCTCCCTCAGGGTTTTCTGCTTTAACACGATAGATATCACGACCTGACTCATTGGGAGGATAACCTGAATATATGAGCCATTCATCGTTATATGAGATAACCGGAAGACCATCAAAACCACCCAAGAAATAAATAGGACTAAATATAGAAGGGAAACTATCTCTAATGTATCTTTT
>QMNJ01000062.1 GCA_003647715.1 Candidatus Coatesiibacteriota bacterium | reverse complement strand
GTTTGTAATTTGATAATTTCTTCACAAAGAAAATATTTCATTTGTATTATATATGGTTTTTTTAGTGTAGTGTATGTGATGATATTATAAAAGAGAAGGGAGATTAGAGATGGTAGAGAAAGCATACAATCCATTTGAGATGGCACAGAAACAGTTTGATACAGTCGCCGATATGCTGGAACTTGACACAGCAACAAGAGAGTTATTACGCAACCCTCTGAGGGAGTATCATGTAAGCATTCCGGTCCGCATGGACGATGGTAGTGTGAGGGTCTTTAGGGGCTTCAGAGTTCAGCATAATGATGCATTGGGTCCCGGGAAGGGCGGAATTCGCTTTCACCCAATGGAGACAATTGATACTGTTCGTGCTCTTGCAATGTGGATGACCTGGAAGTGTGCGGTTGTAGATATTCCGCTTGGCGGAGCAAAGGGTGGTGTTGTGTGTGACCCCCATAATCTTAGTATGAGGGAACAGGAGCAGGTATGTCGTGGTTACATAAGACAGATGGCGAATATTATGGGACCGTTGATTGATGTTCCTGCACCAGATGTTATGACAACCCCCCAGCATATGCTTTGGATGCTTGATGAATATGAGAAGATTCATCAGGGTAAACATCCTGGGTTCATCACTGGCAAGCCTGTTGGTATGGGTGGTTCAAAGGGTCGCACTGAGGCAACAGGTTATGGATTGATATTTACGGTGCGGGAAGCACTTAAGGATATGAATATAAGACCGGAGGACACGATTGCAAGTGTTCAGGGTTTTGGCAATGTTGCCCAGTATGCAATACAACTTTATCATCAGATAGGCGGAAAGGTTATCTGTGTTTCGTGCTGGGACCAGGAGGACCAGACCGCATACGCCTTCAGGAAAGTAGATGGTATTGACTTTGAAGGGCTACTTAAGATTACTGACCGTTTTGGAGGCATAGATAAGAAGAAGGCAGAGGAGCAGGGATATGAAATTCTACCTGGAGATGAGTGGTTAACGCAGGAGGTAGATATACTTATGCCTTGTGCTCTGGAGAATGCAATAACATCTGAGAATGTTGACAGGATAAGCGATAAAGTAAAGATAGTTGCCGAGGGAGCAAATGGTCCAACCACACCTGAGGCGGATAAGGTTTTAAAAGAGCGTGGTATATTTATGATACCCGACTTTCTTGCAAATGCCGGTGGTGTGACCTGCAGTTATTTTGAGCAGGTTCAGAGCAACATGAATTACTACTGGGAGAGAGACGAGGTTCTGGGTAAACTGGATGTCAAGATGACTTCTGCGTTTATCGCGGTGAATGAACTGGCGAAGAAGAGGAAACTATATATGAGGGATGCGGCGTATATGATTTCTATAGGCAGGGTTGCCAGGGCATGCCGGGACCGCGGATGGGTTTAGGTGGTAAATTTCTAGGTTAGTTCTATTTAAGCATCTATATGCATTAGCATAATAGTATCCGTTTTCTTTTCTTTTATGTTATGTTACATAATATTACGGTTGAGCTATGTTCTCAAGGAAAAGATTTATTGTGTTTTACAAAATATAAAGTCCTTAGGTTTTTAAGATCAAAAAAATAATTTATTGTATAATTGTAATAAGTTGTGATGTTCTATGGTAGGACCTGACAGAGATGCGGCTCGCAGGAGTATCAGTGTATTTGACCGCCATTTTTTTGATGGAACCAAGAAGTTCACCTATATAGGTCATGGTTCTCTCGGCGGAAAGGCACAGGGTCTTGCATATATGAAAGATGTAATTGAATCAAATCTGAGACCCAGGTTCATTCCTGATATTGATATTAGCATTCCCACCCTTACGGTTATTACCACCAATTATTTTGATATATTCATGAGGCATAATGACCTCTATGAGATTGCGTATTCAGATGCCAGGGACGATATTATTGCTCATGCATTTCAGAGGGCAGATTTGCCAGTGGAGCTCCTGGGTGACCTGTGGGCACTTATTAATCAGGTTCATACACCACTTGCGATTCGTTCTTCAAGCATGCTTGAGGATGCTATGTTTGAGCCGTTCGCTAGCGTCTATACCACCAAAATGATACCGAATAATCAAGCCAGCGTAGAAACAAGATTTAAAAAACTGGTTGAAGCCATAAAATTTGTCTATGCCTCTGCATTCTTCAAAGATGCTAAAAACTATATGAAGATGACAAAGTATGAAACGGAAGATGAGAAGATGGCGGTGATAATTCAGGAAGTGGTGGGAAAGAGATATGGAGACAGGTTCTATCCCCATATATCAGGCGTCATTCGTTCATATAATTTTTACCCCACTGGAAATGCAAAACCAGAGGAGGGTGTGGTTGACCTGGCTCTTGGTCTGGGTAAGACGGTCGTTGATGAGGGGATTGCCTGGTCGTATTCACCCGCCCATCCAAAGTCAGACCCGCCTTATAATTCAATACAGGACCTTCTAAAGCAGACACAGACGGAGTTCTGGGCGGTAAATATGGGGGAACCGCCGGCTTATGACCCCATAAAAGAGACCGAATATATGATGAAGTGCAATCTGAAGGAAGCAGAATATGACAATACCCTGAGATTTATTGCGTCCACCTACCTGCCTCAGGAAGATAAAATAGTTATAGGTGTTGGAGAAAAGGGTCCAAGGGTAATAAACTTTGCCCCCATTCTGAAGGTCAAACAATTACCATTGAATGATTTGATAATAGACCTGGTGGATATCTGTGAGGATGTTCTGGGAACAAGGGTGGAGATAGAGTTTGCTATGACACTGGATAAGCAACGCTGTAAACCTGCATATTTTGGCTTCTTGCAGGTTCGTCCTATGGTGGTTTCACACGAGGAGGTTGAAGTAACACCTGATGATATGAAATCTGAAAAAGTGCTTCTTGCCTCTGATACCGTGGTGGGGAACGGAATAATTGACCATATCGCAGATATTGTGTATGTGAAACCCGAAAATTTTAACACAAGATACACTGTGAAGATGGCTGAGGAGCTTGAGAAGATAAATCATAAGCTGGTGGCGGAAGATAGACCATATATACTTATTGGGTTTGGGCGCTGGGGCACCTCAGACCCCCAGGCGGGCATACCTGTAAAGTTCGGACAGGTATCGGGAGCGAGAGTAATGGTGGAAGCCACACTTCCTGAGTTGAATTATACCTTGAGTCAGGGTTCTCACTTCTTTCATAATGTAACCAGTTTCAAGATACTTTATTTTTCTGTTTACCATTACAGCGAATATCGTATAAAATGGGAATGGTTGAATTCACAGAGGGTGGTGGAGGAGACGGAGTTTATAAGGCATATTGAGACAGAAGCCCCATTAACTATTAAGGTTGATGGAAGGTATGGCAGGGGTGTAATTTTGCATGAATGAAAAAGATAAAAAGAAGGATGACCTGTTATTTATCCTTAGGGAAAGAGAGAAGGAACTCAACTGTATCTACAGAATTGAGGAGATATTAAGCAAACCTGAAGCAGAGCTGGATGAGATTTGTAAAAATATTGTAAAGGTGATACCACCCGGCTGGCAGTATCCAGATGTGTGTGTGGTAAGAATCACCCTTTATGGCTCCACCTACGAGTCAGAAAACTTTGAACAGACACCCTGGGTTCTGGGTGAGGATATAGTAGTTCAGGACAGGGTTATTGGCAATATAAGTGTCTATTATACTGAGGAGATGCCGAAGGCGGATGAGGGTCCATTTTTGAAGCAGGAGCGAAAACTTCTTAAGACCATAGTAGAGCGACTCAGCCATTTTTTAATGTTGAGGAAGATGAGATATGTCTTTCGGGAATATGAGACCGCCAGGAAGGATATTGAAGACCATAAAGAGGAGGAGTGGAGGGTTGTTCTTAATCTCATTCGCCAGACAGATAGGGACTTATTCTTGAATGTTTCAAGGCGGATGCTTAACCATCTATCTTGGAGCGGTGTGGAAGATGCAAAGAAACTGATGGAGTTATACCATTTTAATCTTGGAGATAGTGGAGAGTGGGGTCTTGTTGGCGAGAACCGTCCATATCAGAAGAGTGTTTTAAAGATGTCTGAAGAACTCAGCGATGAAATATTTAAAATTGCAGAAAAACATCTGAAAGATGAGCAGATTCTCTTGCTAATAAGAAAATGGATACAGGAGGATAAACTGAGTTTTCTTGCGCGTGTGGTTGACCAAAGATTACCACTTTCTGAGGTAATAGATGCAGTCAGGCGTTATCACCATATATTACCAGAAGGAGTTAAACTACCAAAGAATGTTGCAAGGGGTGTATGTGTTTCTCTTATAAGACGGTTGATTTCAGACCAGATTGAATACATAAATAAAGCCAAGAACTTCGTGGATATATCTGATTTTCACGAACTTCTTAGCCATATTGTATTTCACCCCGATAGCATCGGTAAGGTAGGTGGTAAGAGTGCAGGATTATTCCTTGCGATGCAGATAATTAAGAATGAATGCAAATCAAAAGGTAAATTGTGTGATATTAAGGTTCCCAGAACCTGGTATCTCTTATCTGATGGTTTAATGCACTTCCTGAATTACAATAATCTCACCGAGGTTATTGAACAGAAATACAAGGATATTAATCAAGTTATTCTGGAATATCCACATATAATTCAGACATTTAAGAATAGTCAGTTTCCGCCTGAGATATTGCAGGGTCTGTCTATGGTTCTTGATGAGGTAGGTGATAAGCCACTGATAGTGAGGAGTTCAAGTTTACTTGAGGACAGGGTGGGGTCGGCATTTGCAGGGAAGTATAGAAGCGTCTTTCTGGCTAATCAGGGAAGTAAGGAGGAGCGTCTATTGGACCTTACAGATGGTATTGCCGAGGTATATGCTTCTACATTTGGTCCCGACCCTATAGAGTATCGGGCTGAGAGAGGTCTTCTTGATGTTTATGAGGAGATGGGAATTATGATACAGGAGGTGGTGGGGACGAAGGTCGGGCATTATTTCTTCCCAACATTCGCGGGGGTTGCGTTCAGCAGAAATGAGTTCAGGTGGTCACCAAGAATAAAGCAGGAGGATGGTATTCTGCGGTTGGTTGTGGGGCTTGGAACGCGAGCGGTGAACAGATTGAGCAACGATTACCCGATAATGATAGCCCCTGGTCAACCAGGTCTTAGGGTTAATGTCACCGTTGAAGAGATTATTCGCTACTCACCTAAGATGATGGATGTTATAAACCTTAAGAAAAACACATTTGAGACCAAAAACATAGATGAATTGGTGAGAGAGGTTGGGCATGATATTCCCGGGATGGAGAAACTTGTTTCAATATTTGATGGTCATAGCATAAGAAAGCCGATGGGGAAGAACATAGATTATGAGAGAGACGATATAGTGGTAACCTTTGATGGTCTTATACAGGATACCGACTTTGTGCGTAGAATGAAGTTCATACTGGAACTTCTGGAGGAGAAACTGGGGTTTCCAGTGGATGTGGAGTTTGCTTCAGATGGAAATGATTTATATCTCCTCCAGTGCAGGTTCCAGAGCTCATCAAGGGGTTGTGAGCCAGCACCTATACCGAAGGATGTATCAAGGGATAAAATATTGTTCTCTGCAAATAGATACATATCCAATGGTATCGTTCCCGATATCTCCCATATTGTATATGTTGACCCTGAGGGCTATGACAATATTTCTGACCACTCTACTCTGCTAAATGTAGGAAGGGCGGTAGGAAAATTGAACAAACTATTGCCAAAACGCAAGTTTATCTTGATGGGACCAGGAAGATGGGGGAGTTTGGGTGATATTAAACTTGGTGTGAGAGTTACCTATGCTGATATAAATAATACTGCGGTTCTGGTTGAGATTGCCAGAAAGAAGGGCAACTATGTTCCCGACCTCTCATTTGGCACCCACTTCTTCCAGGACCTAGTAGAAGCGGGGATTCGCTATTTGCCGCTCTATCCTGATGAAGATAACACCATCTTCAATGAAAGGTTCTTTAAAAATGCTGAGAATATCCTTCCTGAGATTCTACCTGATTTTACGGAACTTTCAGGTGTTGTGAAGGTGATAGATGTTCCTAAATCTACCAACGGTAAGGTATTGAGGGTTTTGATGAATGCAGACCTTGATGAGGCGGTGGGGATTCTATCGGAGCCACTATCAGGTGTAGAGGTGGCGAGACCAGTGAGCCACTATAGGACGCAGGAAGAGGATAATCACTGGGCATGGAGATTGAAGATGGCAGAACATATTGCTTTGCAGTTGGACCCTAAACGCTTTGGAGTGGCGGGCATATATGTATTTGGAAGCACCAAGAACGCCACTGCAGGTCCACAAAGCGATATTGACATTCTTATTCACTTCCGAGGTTCAGATAGTCAGCGGGAAGAACTGATGTTGTGGCTTGAAGGATGGAGTTTATGCCTTGATGAGATGAACTATCTCAGGACGGGTTATAGGACTGGTGGTCTGCTGGATGTTCATATAGTTACAGATGAGGATATAAAGAATAAAACCAGTTATGCGGCAAAGATTGATGCAGTAACCGATGCTGCGAGACCTCTACCAATGAAGGGTGAGGATTAGTATCTTTTCAGATGAGTTCTCTCTTGGCTGATTCAAGGTCTTCCAGTTCAAACTTAACCAATGACAATTCAGGTCCAGAGTGGGCTGCTGAAAACATATGTGTTCGTCCTATTCTATCCCTCCACGAGCCGGTTAATCTTGCTGATTCGTGGACATGACCGTGGAGTGTGAGTAAGGGTTGTTTGCTTTCAATGAACTGCTTTATTGCTATGCTACCAATATGCACATCTACTGGGGCGTGGTCAACCACTACGCCATCTAAACCTGCTCTATCAAGATTGGTCTTGTAGGGTGGTGAATGAAACAAAAATATAGCATTTTTAAGGTCATCATCGTCTGTTAATCGCTTCAGGTCCTCCTTGATGGTGGAATACCTGACCTCGTTTTCTGATACAGGTGTGGTGTGAACACCATCTTCCGGTGGAATACAACCAGGGTCAACATACCTTGATACATCATATCGCTCCCAATCCTTCAGGTGAAATGGAGTGGGAGGTATGAATGAATATCCATATACAACCCAGTCATTATACTGTATCTTTCTATTATGAGCATATTCCCAGATACTTTGTGTAGAAACATCCAGTAATGTTGACTCCTCAAAGCGCCCGTCGTCATTTCCAAGAATGATGAATATTCTTGGATAGTCATCCCTCAATATGTCTCGTAAGCGGTTTAGATTTGCCACAAGATAATCATTTACGAAGTCGCGGTGAGATATATCTATTGTTTTTAGATATGTATGTTGTGATGGGAGGATGTCACCACCTATGAAGACCATATCTGGTTTTTGGGTTCTGATGGCGCCAAAGAACTTTTCATAACGTTCAATGTCTCCGTGCAAATCTGATACAAAAAAGCAATGAGTCACTTAATTATACTCCTCAACTACTGTGCTTAGCCATCTATTTCAAAAATGGGCATATTCCAAATAGATATTATCAAATATATGTATTGGATTTCTATTATCATTATGTCTTATACTTTGACGATAAATATTTTACAACATAGTTTATAAGAATATACTAAAGTATTTCGTATAGAGATATTTATGATAAATAATAGATGTGTAGTTGGTGTTGAATGGTTAAGGCAGAACTACATAGATTGCCGAGACCGAATAAAAGGTCGTTTACACGAGTTCAAAACAATAGCGATAGAGAGAGATGAGGAGAGGGCGTTATGTGAACTTATCTTCTGCCTTTTAACACCACAATCAAAAGCGAAATTATGCTGGAGAGCGGTTGAGAGCATTTGTAAGAAATACAATACTTTGCAATGCAGTCGGTCAGAAATACTCGGTGAGTTATACGGTGTCAGGTTTAGGTATAAGAAGTCCATATATGTGTATGAAGCTATAAGGCGGTTTATTGATAATGGTGAATTTCGCATTATTGAGAGGTTGGCTGATTTTAACAGCGCAGAGAGTGCGAGAGATTGGCTGGTCACCAACATAAAGGGTCTTGGATATAAGGAGGCAAGCCACTTTTTGAGAAATATAGGTATGGGAGATGATATTGCCATACTTGACAGACATATCCTTAGGAATTTAATGCGGTATGGGGTAATAGATAGCATTCCTACATATCTATCAAAAAAGAGATATATAGATATTGAGGATAAGATGCGGTTATTTTCAAAAAATATTGGAATTCCAATGAGCCATCTGGACCTCCTGTTCTGGTATATAGAGACCGGTGAGCTGTTTAAATAGTAAGTTCTGGTTAATTACTTCAAGGTATCTGATTATGGGAGATGGTGTCAGTGGATTTGTAGTGTAATAAATTGATTTACGGGGATAATTTGAAGTATAAATTTATTTAGAGCAAGCATAATTTCTCTTGACATTGAAGTATAAT
>QMNJ01000061.1 GCA_003647715.1 Candidatus Coatesiibacteriota bacterium | reverse complement strand
GAATAGACCTGGTATCATTCTCAGCAGGAGTCAAAGGCAACAATGTTGTATTACTGAGGTGGAGCATATCAACCGATGAGGGCGACAATATTCTCGGCTTCAACCTATACAGGCGTGAATTACAAGGGGGGGCAATTCATAAATTGCGGATACAACCCAAAGATGTGGGGGAGGCACCCGTAAGGGAGAATTATAATTCTCCCTTACAAAGAGATAACCTTCCTGACTGGCGGAAGGTCAACAACACACTCATAACAGGCACCAACCCCTATTCATATACCGACACAGGTGTTGCCGAGAACACGCAGTATGAATACAAACTTGAGGCGGTGATGGAGAATGATAGAAGTGATACCCTTGGCACAACGACGGTAGAGACGGGAAGCCCCGCAAGCTTCAGCATTGTGCGTCTCTATCCCAACCCCTGCCGTGATGAACTCAATATTTCTCTATCATCACCGGATAGAACTAAAGTAAAGATTTATATGTATGATATATCGGGGAGATGCATATTGAGTGAGGAGATAAGTGATATAACAGAGAGCGAAGCAGATATTAGATTAAATGTCTCAGGTCTCTCATCAGGTATATATACAATCAAGGTAGTTAATGTTGATGGGGAGGTATCGTCAAAAAGGGCACTGGTGTTAAGATAGGGGAAAATTTTTACTTGACTTGAGTAGTATTATTTGTAATATTTTATCTAAATAATTCCGCCATTTGTTCTGCGGAATATGGGAAAGCGGTGAGAGTCCGCTGCGGCCCCGCCACTGTAATGGGGAGCGAAATCTTCAAGTATGCCACTGGCAGTATCTGCTGGGAAGGCGAAGAGAGTAGGTAGCCCCAGAAGCCAGGAGACCGACCGACAGGACATCTGACGGAGTCAATCCTTCGAGGGAGAGGATGCTCCGAGATTTGTTTAGACACCGTATATTTTGCTTAACAATTATCTTACTCACACTGGTTCTCATTATATCTTGCTCCAGAGAACGAAGTAAAGAACCAGAGGGTGAGATATTCCTTAAGATAACCGATGACCTAAATTGTGAGGTTGTGCTTACACGCCCACCACAAAGAATAATCTGTCTATCACCTGAAGCAGCGGAGACCATAGCAGAACTTGGCAGAGTTGACCTCCTTTCAGCAGTTGTAACAGAGTGCGACTACCCTGAAGATGTCTCGTCTTTACCCAAGGTTGGCAGTTTCTCTAACCCCGCTTATGAGAAGATTCTGTCTTTTGAGCCCGACCTGGTAATAGCCACCGGGCTGGAACAGGAGGACTTCACAAGGACTATTAGGAATACAGGAATACCTGTTATGGCGATATATTCTAGGACCATTGAAGATGTAGAGAATGCAATAATGTTGATGGGAAGGATAACACAAAGCGAGGAGAAAGCGAGGGATATTGTGGCGGGGATGGAGGAGAAGTTCACCATAATAGAAGAGGCGCTCAGTGATATTCCGAGGAATGAGAAAAACCCAAGGGTCTATGTTGAGATATCACCTGACCCACTTATGACAGTGGCGGAGGGTTCTTTTGTCCATGAGGTTATAGAACTCACAGGTGGTGTAAACATCGGGTTTGACCTGCCCAGAGAATACTCAAGGATTGACCCGGAGTTGGTGATTGCGAGAGACCCCGATTATATCATTGTATTACATAGTGCATCAACAGTTGATGAGATAGTTAACAGAACCGGCTGGGAGGTGATAGAGGCAGTAAGGGAGGGCAATATAATCACCAACCTGAACCCTGACCTTCTTCTCCGAGCATCGCCGAGGTTGGCAGATGGGGCGATTGAACTCTTCAATGCAATTCACCCAGGATACGAGATAGATATGAGTAATGGAATGCCTTAGAAAGGCGGTTCTTTATTTGAATGAGTGAAGTAGTTATGAAAAGAAGAAGAGCGTTATTATTTGTCAATGCAGGGTTAATTTTGATTATTATCGTCGTAATTGCTATTTCTATTGGACCAGGTTTAAGCATCAACAGATTGCCCCACTTGATTATGAGTGCTATGGGTGGCGGTGATGAGGGATTTGAGAATGCGATATTATCCTACAGGGTGATTAGGGTCTTACTTGCAGTTATTACTGGGTTTGTTCTGTCATACTGCGGTGCGACGCTTCAGATAACCCTGAACAATCCGCTTGCTGACCCCTATCTTCTCGGTCTCTCTGCTGGTGCTGGCTTTGGTGCATCTCTCTCATCTGCTCTATCCCTTGTTATAGCCATACCGGGTCTTACGAGCAAGATGGTATTTGCTTTCATAGGGGGTGTGCTTGCTGTATTCGGGGTATATCGCATATCAAGGATTCGGAGAAGTGGGGGAGCCCAGACAATAATAATTACTGGAATTATTGTCAGTTCATTTCTCTCTGCCGCGATAATCTTTATGCTCGCAATTGCACCCTTCAGGGACCAGCATCAGATACTTCTGTGGCTCCTTGGGGACCTGTCAAGCCCCGTTATAACCATAAAACATATCGTTGTTGTGGGAATAATAGCAATAGCCGCACTTGTTGGGTTGATAGTTAAGCACAGGGAACTTGACATACTGTCGGGAGGGGAGGAGCAGGCATTGTATCTGGGTGTGAGTGTGGAGGTCTCAAGGAGGTATATATTCACTCTTACCGCTCTTGCAACTGGCGCAGTGGTCTCTCTCACAGGTCTCATCGGATTCATTGGCATCGTTGTTCCACACGCATCAAGAGCCATAATCGGTCCACAGGCAAGGCGTCTCCTGCCCTTCTCGGCGCTGGTGGGGGGAATAACGCTTCTCACCGCTGATACCATAAGCAGGATTCTTGTTACCTATTTCCCCATCCCTACTATTCCTGTGGGGGTTATTACAGCATTTTTCGGTGCACCCTATTTCCTGTATGTATTCACCAAGGGGAGGAGGGATTAGGTAGGTATGATAAGGGCAGAGGAAGTGGAATTCAGCTATAACACCCGAGTTGTCTTAAGGGGTGTGAGTTTCAGAATTGGTGATGGGGAGATGGTAGGAATGATTGGACCGAACGGTTCAGGAAAGACCACCCTTTTACGACTGATGTCGGGGATACTGAGACCTGTATCGGGCAACATCAACATAGCCATAAACGGGCTTTCATTTGAGCCATTTTATATAAAAAGGCGCTCAGTAGCGAAATATGTATCGGTTCTTCCGCAGAATCCTGTGGTGCCCGATGACTTTACTGTGGAGGATGTGGTTTTGATGGGGAGATATGCGGTCTCAAGGTCAATCTCTTACAACAGGGACGACTATGATATTTGCCTAAGAGCGATGAGTGATGTGGGAATAGCACATCTTAAGGACAGATTGGTGGGGCAGTTATCAGGTGGAGAGTTAAAGCGGGCACTCATTGCGAGAACACTTGCACAGGAGACAGACATAGTATTGCTTGATGAACCAACTGCCAATCTTGATATTGCAGGTAAAGAGAAGATTATGGCTTTGATAGTGAAAAGATGCAGGGAGAGGAATATGACGCTGGTGGTTGTAATGCACGATATTGGTCTAGCGGCAAGGCATATGCCACGGCTTATTCTTATTTCTGACGGTAAGATTATTGCTGATGGAGAGCCAGGGGTTGTGCTATCTGAAGAGAATATATTAGGGGCTTACGGTATTGAGACCGAAGTTCTCTGGTATAGAGGTGAATTAGTTATTAAACCACAAACAGGTAATAAGGAGGAGGAAAGATGAGAGGTTCAATAACATTAACAATTGCTATGTTGTCGCTCATTGCGATTAGTAGCAGTATATCCATTGCTGAGGATGACACTGAGTATTACGAAGGTGAGAGGTATTACAGAATGGAGCCAATTGTAGTAACTGCAACACGGCTTCCAGTTAATGTCTCTGATGTGCCATTCTCAGTGGATATAATAGAAGTTGATGAAGAATTGCATAGCATCCACGATGTGCTTCAGGGGAATGCAGGAATTGAGATATTATCATATGGTGGCGGTTCAAATCTGAGAACCCTATCAATTAGAGGTTCTGAATCGACACAGTCATTGATATTGTTTAATGGCATTCCTCTAAACTCTGCTTACGATGGTCTCATGGACCTGAGTTTGCTTCCAAGCGGTGGTGTTGAGCGTATAGAGGTAATAAAGGGACCTTTGAGTGCTCTTTATGGCTCTAATGGTATGGGCGGAACAGTGAACATTATAACTAAACCACTGGTATTAGGAGAGGATGGTTCATCCATCGGTGGTGGATATACCACTGGTAGTTATGGATACAGGGGCATTGATGGCAATCTGTGCTATTCATCAAGCAATATTGGTATTAAGACAGGCATCAAACACCAGGAAGGCGACGGTTTCAGAAAGAACTCGGATTATTACTCAGATGAGGCGGACTTAAACATTGGTTTTAGACCGATTGCCCCACTCAGGATTGATATAACTGGCTTTAAAAAGTTGAGCAATTTAGGAGTTATTGGTCCTGAATCGTTTGAGGATGAAACAGCAAGGCAGGATGACAATATATCATCATTTGGTAGCAGTGTTGAGTATGAGTTTGGAGAGAGAGCCACAGTAAGGTCTAACTTCAGTGTAATCAAGAGAGAGAGGCATTACAGAAGCGAATATGTGGATTCACTCCATGATTTGAAGACACTTGCAGGAGGCGCTGAAGTAAGTATAAAGACAACTGAGTTTCATACTCTTATTGCAGGTATAGATTTGTTGAGAGATGATGTTGAATCAACTGACATTGGTTCTCAGGATACACAGAACACTGGATTGTTCCTGCAGAATATGCTCATATACGACCGATTTACATACATAAATGGAGTTAGAGTAGATAAACATTCGCAATGGGGCTATGCTATAACACCAAGGCAGGCATTTTTAATCAAGGCATCAGATATGATAAATGTGAGGTCGTCTTTCTCCCTTGGTTTCAGAGCACCAACTATGGTTGAACTATACTGGCCTCAGGACCCCTACTTTGGAGGTGGAAATCCTGACCTCGTTCCGGAGCAATCATGGGAATGGGAGGTTGGTGGAACTATTGATTTGAAGAAGATTGACATTGATGGAGATTTCTACTACACGAGGGTTGATGACAAGATAGTTGGCTGGACGCCTTATAACATTGGTGAGAGCACTGGCTATGGTATTGACTTAACAGCGAAGGGAGAAATTGGCTATGGATTCTCAATCAGAGGTGATTACTCCTATAATAAGACAACTGATGAGGATGATAAGGTTCTTGACTATCATCCGGCTAATAAGGTCGGACTTACACTTGCTTGGGAGAAGCCATTTGGAATAATCACTCCGAATGCTGAGTTTGATATCAGGTTCACGGATGAGAGGAATGCTACATACTACGATTTCGGGCAGGGAGATTATGTAACCGTTAAAATGCCATCTTATACTTTGATTGACATAGGTGGTGGTGTAAATATAAGTCCTGTGAGTATTAACATCGCGGTAAATAACCTGCTTGATAAGAGTTATCAGATAATATATGACTATCCGATGCCAGGAAGAGAGTATAAGTTAAGCATTTCTGCATTGATTAAGTGAGATATTTATAAATAGGCATATATCACAGTTGGTTGGATGGGATTGACGCTTTCGTGTTGTCTCATCCAACTATATTTAATATCTACCTAAATATTGAAAATATCAGATTTTATTTGATATTATATATTTATGAGAGTATTGAGAATAATAGTGTTTGCGATAGCGTTTACCATAATCACAACTCTCATTATAGAGGGTATAAGGTCTGGTGGTTATGATATATCCAGGGCTAAGGGTTCTGTTATCTGACTGGATTGTATGGGTTTGGGTAAGTAGGGACATACTTACCTAAAGGATACTTATCAGGAGGACGATATGAGAAGGATATTGTTGGTTGGTTTGGTTTTACTTCTACTTCTACCCATATCTTGTAAGAAGAAGGCGGAGGAGGAGACCATAGAGGTGACTACGGAAACCCCCGACATTAGTGATTATATGAGAAAGATGAAACCGCTGACGGATATGAATGTGCTGTTTATAATTGCACACAAGGAGTTCATGGATAGCGAGTTGGCTACTGTGAAGGCAATGGTGGAATCACTCGGAGGGAAGACAGTTATAGCATCCACAATCAAGGGAAAGTGTGTTGGTTCTTTGAAAGGTGAGGTGGACTCTGACCTGACGGTTGGCGAGGTTAATGTGGAAAACTATGATGGCATTGTATTTGTGGGGGGCTTGGGTGTTGAGGATGACTATTACAAGAACCCAGAGGCGATGAGGATTGCAAGAGAGGCGTTTGAGAAGGGTAAAGTCATTGGTGCTATGACCATTGCTCCTGCAATTCTGGCGAAGGCGGGCATTCTGGATGGGAAGAAGGCAACTGTATATATAGACCCCAAGAACCCTGAGGAAAGGGGCATATTGAGAGCGGGAGGGGCGGAACTGATGGAAGATGCGACTGTAGTAGTAGATGGTAATATAATCACCGCAAGGCACCCGAACTTCACTCAGGAGTTCGCAAATAGATTTGTAGAACTCCTTAAGAAGAAGGCAGGAGTAGAGTAGTTATAATCATATTTATAAGTATTGTAAGTATATACAGGAGGGATTTGTGATGAGGTATCTAGTGCCATTTTTAATAGCCATACTCATACTCCCTATGTGTTCTAAGGGCAAGCAGGAGGGTGAGCTTGAGGCGGTGGAAGAGACCACTGGCACTGCTGAGGTAAAACCCCTTGAGGGGCAGAGCATTCTTATGATAGTAGCGCAGGATGGTTTTAAGGATGTTGAGTTTAGGACGCCAAAGAGGTTATTGGAAGAAGCGGGAGCCATTATATCAGTTGCCTCCGAGATGCCGGGTCCATGCAAAGGTGTTGATGGGTTGGAGATTGAAGCAGAGTATGGTTTTGCTAAAGAGGAGATTGACCTCAGTAGTTATTCAGCGGTTATAGTGGTAGGGGGACCAGGCACTATAAAGCATCTCTATCATAACGAAGACCTGCTTGCACTCATTGATAAAGCAAGTCAGATGAACAAGGTTATCGGTTCTATATGCCTGGCTCCAGGTGTGCTGGCAGAGGCGGGCGTGCTCACTGGTAAGAAGGCGACGGTATATGACCATCCAGATGCGAGGAAACTTTTTGATGATAATGGTGTTACCTATGTTAAAGAGGATGTGGTGGTGGATGGTAAGATAGTGACGGCGAGCGGACCAAATGTAGCTGAGGATTTTGGTAGGAAGATAATAGAGTTATTGAAGTAGCATAGAATAGGGGAGTGGATGGGTACTGGTGTGCCCTCTGGACTTCAAATCCACGGTGGGGCTTTAGAAGGGTCCCAGGTGGGTTCGATTCCCACGCACTCCCTCCATTTTTTAAATATGAAGAGAGTAATAAACGCTACTGGCATACTCATTCACACCAATCTTGGTAGGTCTCCACTGCCGAAAGAAGTCATCAGGAGATTGGAAGAGACGACAACTGCGTATATCCCCCTTGAATATGACCTTAAGGAGGGAGAAAGGGGCAGGCGGGACACGATAATAGAGGGATTGTTGGAGGAGCTTACAGGGGCTGAGGCGGGAATTGTGGTGAATAACAATGCGGCGGGTCTCCTTCTGACGCTGAACACCATAGCAGGTGGAAGAGAAGTGATAATAAGCAGGGGTGAACTGATAGAACTGGGTGAGTCGTTCAGGTTGCCGGAGGTAATAGCGTCGTCGGGTGCGATTCTCAGGGTTGTTGGTTCCATAAATCAGACCACAATTGACGATTACAGAGGGGCGATAGGTGAAAATACTGCACTTATTATGGTCTGCCACAGGAGTAATTTTACAGTGGAGGGTCAGGTGAGTTCACCTGATTTCGTAGAGATTGTCAAACTGGCGCATTCAAAGGGACTGCCGTTTGTATATGATGAGGGTTCGGGGAGGTTGATAGAGCATATAACCGATGGGGCTCCGAGCTTGAGGGAGGCGATACAGTTAGGGGCAGACCTTGTTCTGTCAAGCGGTGACAAGCTTCTGGGTGGTCCGCAGGCGGGCTTGATACTTGGCAGGAGGGATTATGTAATGAGGTTGAGGAAGAACCATCTCTTCAGGGCATTGAGGGTTGATAAATTGACATACATAGCATTGAGGGGTGTTCTTGAGGTGTATGTTAAGTCAAGAGAGAGCGAACTTCCAGTAATAAAAAATATTGAGATGAACACACAAGAATTAAAGAAGCGGGCACAGAGGGTTGTGAGGGGATTGAAGAAAATCGGTCAGAAGAGCGTTATCTGTGAGATTGTTGATAGTATTGCGGAGGTTGGTGGGGGAAGCTTGCCAGGGATACCACTGAAGAGTGTAGCGGTTAAGGTAAGGGTTGAAGGCATTAATGCTCACCAGCTTGCAGGCAGATTGAGATTGGCTGATACCCCGATAATTGGGCGGATAGAGGGCGAGTGGGTGGTAATGGATATGAGGAGCTTACTTGAGGGTGAGGAGGCGATGATAGTAAAGGGGATTAGAAGAGCAGTTGATTAAGATTGCCTATGGGTCATCTTATAT
>QMNJ01000060.1 GCA_003647715.1 Candidatus Coatesiibacteriota bacterium | reverse complement strand
TTCCTATATATCCATATTTTTTATCAAGTAGCGTCCTCACTCCTATAAGGTGGGCAGGTAGGGTTGACAAGATGTTAAACAAGGGATTTGACGGAATTGGACAACGGGTTTAAACCCCTTGTTATCAATCTACCCCCCCTTCCCACTCCGCCATCTTCTTCAGCCAGACGGAGACACGGTTGCGCTTCAATAGTTTCAGTGACTTCTTGAGGTCAAAGTCGCCATCTATTGGTGGAGAATTGGATAGATGTTCCTCACATTCCCTGGTGCTCATATTCTTGCACTCATAACAGAAGTGCAGGTTCATATCACTCAGGTATGCCCTTATCTTACAGTCCCGGTTGTATTTGCTGGGCAGGGGGTAATTACAGCCGTGGCAGGCGTCTCTCTTCTTGCTGAACAACCTCACAGGCGGTGAGTAGTGCTCGCAGAACTCACAGTAGAACCCGCACCTGCCCACCTTGAACAGTTGCTTATAGTCCCTCATCAGCTTTTCGCTCACACCCTCTATGCTCAATAAACGCTTCTTTGCGGTCTTACTGCCCGAAAAACCGCCCAGTTCACCCGACTTGGCTATTACCCTGTGGCAGGGTATCACAATTGGCAGGGGATTTGATGCGAGCGCCTGTGCCACCGCCCTGGAACTGTGCGGTGCATTCATTCTTACCGCAATATATGAATATGGCACCACAAAGCCGTATGGTATCTCCATAACCAAACCCCACACCTTCATCTGATATGCAGTCCCCCTGATATCAAGTGGGAAGGAAAACCTCTTCCGCTTCCTGGCGAAATATTCGCTTATCTGCTTGACTATCCTTGTGGTCTGCTTCTTCGCATCCTTAAGTTTGTATCCATCTGTATTCCTTGAGAGCCACTCCTTTGCTCTGCTCCTGCCGGGGAGTTCAAGGAATAAGAGACCCTTTTCCGACATATATGCCTTCAGGTTTCCGATGATTGATTTGAAAGAAATGGATTTAATGGTCTCCATCTGCATCGTTGATTAAGCGGTTAAATATCTATGCTCTCTTGCCAATTATTACCCTGTCCTTCTTGCCGTCCTCTTTCAGTTCAACCTCTACCCGTTCATCGTGGGAGGTGGGAACCCTTCTACCAGTGAAGTCGGGCTGGATGGGGAGCTCTCTGTGACCTCTGTCCACAAGAACGGCGAGTGATATTGCTTTCGGTCTGCCAAAGTCAATTATCTGGTCTATGGCGGAACGGACTGTCCTTCCGGTGAAGACGACATCGTCTATGAGAGCAATCTTCTTACCGTTGACATCAAAGTCAATGTCTGTGGAGTGAATCTCGGGAACGACAAGGGTTTCAGACAGGTCATCTCTATAGAGGGTTATGTCTATTATTCCTAATGGAACTTCAATCCGTTCCATTTTCTTTATCAGTTCCTTTATTCTCCCCGCAAGATGTGCACCCCCGCGGTATATGCCGATTATGGCGAGTTGTTCAATGCTACCTGCCCACTCTATTATCTGGGTGGATATACGCCTTAGAGTGCGGTCTATCTCACCCTCATCCATTATCTCCTTGAACTTATAGTCGGATAAGGACATTTATACTCAAAACATATCATCAATTTTGTCTAACAGCAAGTATAAGTTCTCTTAAATCTTCTGGAATAGGTGCTTCAAATTTGGATTTTTCACCACTTAGGGGGTGTGTGAACTCAATGCTAAAGGCGTGGAGTGCCTGCCTGTTGATGTATCTTGAACCGCGTCCGTAGGTGGTGTCACCAATTATGGGGTAACCCAAGAATGAGAGGTGAACCCTTATCTGGTGTGTTCTGCCGGTGATGGGTCTTGCTATCAAGACGGTGGCATCGTTCAGTCGTTCCTTCACCTTGTATTTAGTGATGGCTTTTCTGCCGAAGCCAGGCAAGACCATCATCCTCTTTCTGTGTATTGGATGTCGGGCTATAGGTAGTTTAATCTCACCCTCATTCAGTGGGAGGTTGCCATCAACCACTGCAATATATTCCTTTGCTACCTTATGGGAAGAGAATTGTCTTATCAGAGAGTTGTATGCAATGTGGGTTCTGGCTATCACCATCACCCCGGAGGTATCCTTATCAAGGCGGTGGACGATACCTTCTCTGCCCTTGCTACCTACCCCGCTCTCTATTGGATACCTTGACGAGACCGCCTCTATGAGGGTGGTTGCCTTCTCGCCCGCTCCCGTGTGGACGGATATGAATGGGGGTTTGTTGACCACTATTATGGCTTCATCTATGTATATGAGTGGGATATCAATGGTGGTGTTTATGGTCTCTTTCTGCTTACAAATGGTGATGCTGATGCTCTCTCCGCCTCTCAGTTTGTGGGACTGTTTTACTGGCTGGTTATCAACGAGTATTAATTCATCATTGATTAAATCCTTTACCCTGCTTCTTGACATACCGGTTACTTTTGAGAGGTAGATGTCGGTGCGTATTGGCTGTGGCAGTTTGGGAACTTTAAGTGTTTTTTTCATCTCTAAGAATATAAGATAAAGAAGAATTTAGTTCCACATAGATAATATTTAATCTTTCGCAGGTGAAAAAATGTGTTCTGGTGTTAGAAAAGGTAATTCAAATGATAAAATTTTAGGGCTTTTTAAGCAAATTTTTGATACAAAAAAATAATTCATAATACTTGACAATAAATGATAATTAGGTTAAATTTATATAGGGATATAAGGATTTATGAGGAGAAAATTATGAGATATATTTCTCAAATAATGGTTTTGTTATCCCTACCTTGCATCTCTTTCAGTGGGATGCTAATCCAGGGCTCTCAATTAGACATTCCAGTCGGGTATACTCTTGAGAATACGGTAATAGAGGTGGGGATATCAAGTTACTTAATTGTAAGTCAACCTGAGAGTGGGAGTATGAGACCTCCCGAAAAGAATCTAAGAGAGATGGATGCATTTCTGATGGTAGGTCTTCTGGATAGGATAGAGGTTGGTTTCAGATACTATGATTCCAAGACCTTTGGTGGTTTTGTGAAGGCACAGATATGGAAGGAGAGCGCCGCCTGGCCTGCGATATCGGTTGGGTTATCGGACCTGTCACCAAACAAGATGATAAACTCCTATGGAGAGAGCGCTACGGACTACTATCACAGTCAGAATAATTCATTCTTCGTTGCAGTTTCTAAGGACCTTGAACCGGTAATTAGAGTTCCATTAACATGGCATATAGGTGTAGGAAGCGGAAGGTTTCAGGGTGTATGGAGGCATTCCATTCACTGGCAGGGGATATTCGGAGGGATTGCGTGGAGAATAAAACCATCGCTCAGGGTTGTAGCAGAGCTGGATGGGAGGGATTTCAACGCCGGCATAATCTGGGATACACCATATAAGTTCAGGTTATCGGCTGGAGTAAGTGAGATAGAGCAGTTATGGTGGGGCGGGGGAACGGGTGGATATTGGGATGAGTATGACCAGCCCAAGTTCAATGTCAGCGTGTCATATTTTATAGGTCCCTTGATTGGTGGCGAGGAGAGGGCACGGCTTCAGCGTTTGAAGAACCGAATTGAGAGGGCACAGGAGCGGTTGAAGCAGGCAAAGGATAGAAGAGAATCGGTGGAGAGGGCGATAAGAGAGATTGAGGATGAGTTAATTGATTAGTTAAGGCAGGGATTTGAAGAGAGCAATTACATATTTTCTTCTTATCTCTATACTGTATATAGTATTAGGTGAATTGCATCTTTATGCACAAGAGGATTCCGAGTGGGTGGCTGATTATGCAGAAAGATTAAGGAGAGAGCGAAAGTTTGAGGAGCTTGAGGACCTTGCTGCAAAGAGGTTTTCAGATGCAAAGAGGTTATATAATCGGCATAATTACCAGGATGCTGGTCTGAGGTTCAAAGAGGTTGTCTATCTCTTTCCCAATTTCAGCAGGGTAGATGAGGCGTGTTTTTTAATGGGTGAATCGTTTTATCGTGCCGAGGACTATGACGATGCCAGAGAAGCATTCACCCGTCTGGTGAACACCTATCCGGAATCTGAATATTACAAGGATTCTCTATTTCGCCTGGAGAAGGTGGCTCACAAGCAGGAGAGATATACAGAGGCGATATTCTATCACCAGAAGATATTAATGTCCTTTCCCGACGCCGATTTCATAGATGCTGCGAACTACATTGGAGGTGTATGTAGGTATTTAATTGGTGAATTTGAGGAAGCGGCTGAGGTTATGGATAAGATACCAGTATCCAGTAGTTATTATGGATATGGTCAATATACAAAGGCACTGTGTCTTGTTCATAGGGATGACCTTAATGGTGCAATCAATCAGTTTATGAATGTGCTTGAGGCGAAGGAGAAGAGCGGGGCTACTCGGGCATTGAAGAATCTAACCCATCTTACCCTTGGACGACTATACTACGAATTGGGTAATTACGAAGAGGCGATAAGGCATTATAAAGAGGTATCTTCATTAGACAAGGAGAATTATGATGATGCTATTCTCGGGATTGGGTGGGTGTATGTCAAGCAGGAGGACTATGAAAAAGCAGAGAAGATGTTTAAGAAGATAATTAATGAGATGCCTCAGAGTGAGTTGGTTGCGGAGGCGCGTCTGTCGCTTGGTCATTGTTATTTGGGACTTGATAAGTATGACAAGGCGATAGAGGTATATAGATACATAATGGAGCATCACTCTCTCGCCGCTGAACTCGCAGGAGACCCGAGGGTAACAGAGATATTCCAGGGAATTACGGAAGAGGCAAACAATGTTGATAAACTCTATTACAATTTAGTAGAACTGGACAAGATAGCCCTTGCTCAGGGCAGAGATGACTTGCACCGGAAGATTCAGTCAGAGAAGGAGGAGGTAAAGCGTCTTCAGGACCTGCTTGCCGGTCTGGAGATGTGGTTCAGTGGAAGGTCAACAACGGGAAGGAACCTGATGCTGGGAGCAGAGTTCGGAATGGCGACTGTGGCTTTTGAGAAGGAGCAGAACATAGAGGCAGAGATACTCAGATTGAGCCAGGAGGCGAACATTGAGATAGGAAAGCTGAGGGAGCAAGAAGAGGAGTATATGGCTATGGCGGAAGAGGAGATAGTTGGAGAGAAGGAGAAGGCGCTTGGCTGGTATAAAGCCCTGACTGGAGAGGAAGGAGTAAGTGTTCTGGTTGAGCCACCAGCAGAGTATACGCCTGGAGAGATTGATTTTGCCAAAGAGCAGAGAAAGTCAATGGGACTTCCAGAAGAGCTGGAAGGGGTGACATACAACCAGAAGATTATACAGGAGAAGCCAATTATCATACCCCCTCCTGAAAAGGAGAGTTCTGAATATGAGATAGAATCACCCGGAAGTGAAGGTGAGGAAGAGAAGGATTTAGGAGATGATTCAGCAGAAGGTCAATAGGTTTGCATGGTTATATCGTTTTATATATAATTAAATAGAGATGGTCAACCAAGATAGGGTGTAATAGGTGATGATTATGAATAGATTTATACATATAGTAGTTGCGATAGTAATTGTAATTTTTGTCGTAACCTTGCTCTCATGTAAGACCAAGGAGACCAGAATTGTTACTACACCAGAGAATATTGAAGCGGTAGAGAAGAAAATAAGGGAGTCGTATCAGGAGAAGGTTAATAAAGTGAGGGAAGAGGTAGCAAAGATACAGAAGAGTAAGAATGCAAAGGTTGAGCCCCTTATTAAAAAGGCGGAGAAGCAGAGGAATCTTGCTATTGATGGTTATGAGGAGTTCTTAGCCAAATACCCCGGAAGCGCCTATACTCCCGACATCCTCATCAGGTTGGGGGAGGTATATTTTGAGAGGTCAGAGGCGGAACACATCAAGGCGATAGAGGAGTTTGAGAAGGCACTTGAGGAGGCAGACCCCACAATGCCTTCCTTTATGGAAGAACCGAAACCCCATTATGAGGAAACCATTAGAGCATATCAGCAAATTGTGGTGAACTATCCAAACTTTGAGTATATTGATACCGCATATTATGGTCTGGGTTATTGCTTAGGTGCTCAGCAGGAATATCAGGAGGCAACAGAGACCCTCACCACTCTGATAAATAAGTATCCTACCAGTAGATATGTTCCTGAGTGTTATCTAAGGATAGGTGATTTCTGGTTTGACCAGGTTGAATTTGATAAGGCAATACAATTTTATTCACATGTTGACCCTGAGAGCCCTTTATACGACAAAGCGCTTTACAAGATTGGCTGGTGTTATTTCAATAAATCAAGCGAGTTTGCTCAGGAGAACTACTATCGTGCAGTGGATTCGTTCTGTAAGCTACTTGATTACTACCAGGAACATAAACCCCATACCACTCTGGCTGAGGAAGCGAGGGAGTTCTCCGCAATATGTTTTGCCGAGCTCGCCGACTACAGAGAAGAAAGTGCTCTTGACCTGACAATTGAATATTTCAATCAGAACCCCAGGGATTACTCAAGTGAGATACTTCATGCCCTGGGTGATGTATATCTGTATAAGCAGGACAAGATACCAAAGGCGATAGAAGCATATAATGGAGTTCTTGCCAGAAACCCAACATATTCAAAGGCAGCTTCGGTTCTAAATTCAATGGTAGAAGCATACGAGAGGTCAAATCTACCCGAAGAAGCAGATAGAATAAGGCAGATGATAGTTGACAACTATGGTCCCGGCAGCACATGGTATGAGAATCTGACTGAACCAGAGGATAGATATAAAGCTCTAGAGATGAGAGAGCGTAATCTCTATAATGTTGCTCTGTATGCACACTCTGTTGCACTAAAGACAAACAGTAAAGAAGCATATATTGAGGCGATAAATCGCTATCGGCAATACCTCTATGAATTTCCTGCCAATCCCAAAGCGTATAAACTTAATTATTATCTGGCTGAGGCACTTTATGCCATAGGCGACTACTGGAATGCAGGGATTGAGTATGAAAGGGTGTCTCTTGAATATAAAGACCCGAGATATAAAGCAGATAAAGTTGATGAGATGGGTTTCAGTAGAGCCGATGCTGCTTATAACGCAGTTGTCGCATATTCTGATGTCTTTGATTATGAGAAGAAGAATATGGAACCACCAGAACTGAAGAAGATAACTCCGGAACCGGGTGGTTCGCTTGAGGGCAATGATGGAGAGAAGGGGACGGTAATAACACCAGAGAGTATAGCAACCGATAGTGAAGAAGAGGAGGGCGTTGGGGTTCAATAAGCTACACAGTAAAATCGGTAATATGGATAAGAAACACTTATCAGCCATATTAGTATTGGTGTCGGTTTTTCTCCTAACTTTTTGTGGAAAAGGCGAAAAGACGGGTATTTCAGCAGATGAGGCCGTCTATGAGAGGGTGGAGAAGGGAGAAGTTACAAAGGAGGAGGCAGAGGGCTACATTTTGCCTGAGTTGACCCCAACTGCTCAGGTTTTAATAAGAGCATGTGATAATTTTGAAAGGGAGTATCCAGATGATGACAGGATGCCTAAAGTGCTCACCAAGGAGGGGGAGACATACTTCTTCTTCAAGCACTATGATTCTGCTCTGGTTGCATATATGGAGGTATATGATAGGTTCCCAGATAGTGAGCAGTATGTTACCGCCTGTGAGAATATAGCCAAGATATATTTTGAGAGGGGTGAGTATGGTGAGAGCGAGAAGTGGTATGCTATAACCAAAGAGGCGGCTAGAAATTTTAATAAGGAAGAGCTTGTTGCAAGAGCAGACAGTATGGAGAAGGCAAGTGCCTTCAAGAAGGCTGAGGTAATTGTTGGCGAGGAAGAACTTGCGATGACCACTGGTCAACCAGGTGAGATTGAGGGCGAGGGAGAGAAACCGGTCAAGGTGATACCTGCGGATGTAAGGGAGAAGTTCATAAAGCAGGCGGAGGAGTTCTTAGAACTTGCGGATAGGAGTAAGGGAGAAGAGCTGGGTAAGAGGTCATTGGGTAAGGCGGCTGAGGCATATGAGAAGGTGGAGGAATGGGAGAAGGCAGCAGAGGTGTATCTAAAGTTCGCAAAGGATTATCCTGAAGACGAGAAGACAATGAATGCCTGGTTCACCGCTGGTGAACGCTATGAACAGGCAGAGAAGTGGCAGAGAGCAGCAGAGATATATTATAAGATTTATAATTTGTATCCATACGAGCAGTTCCCTGATACAGAAGAGGGCAATGTAAAGAAGTCGCTTGTAATTGAATCGTTATACAGAGCGGGCATAAACTATGAGAAGATTGAGAACTGGGATAAGGTAGTAGAGTGCATGAAGGAGTATGGGAATACGCCATCTAAGGATGCAGAGAAACTGGTCAAAGCTGCATATAAAGTTGCAATTGCATATGAGAATATGAACAGGCACAGCGATGCTATAGAGGCATACAAGACCTGCGTTGGCGTCTATAAATTTGCGTCTGAACATGGCTTTGATGTTACTGAGGTGTCTGATTTACCAGCTAAGAGCCTGCTTGCGATATCACAGGACTTATACGAAGAGTATGATGCTATTGACTTTCATCTTCCTGAGAAGGCAATGCAAGCGAGCTTCAATAAAAAACTTGAACTTGCCCAGAAGCTGAATTCATACTATGAGGGGATGATGAATTATAATATTCCAGAGTTCACCACTGCAGCAATGT
>QMNJ01000059.1 GCA_003647715.1 Candidatus Coatesiibacteriota bacterium | reverse complement strand
TTGAACTGCTTGATTTCTTCAATCTTCCGAGGTGTGTGGTAATTAATCGCTACGACCTTTCACATAAACTCACTGAAGAGATAGAAGAGATGTGCGAAGAGAGGGGAATTACAGTTGTTGGCAAAATCCCATTTGACCGCACAATTACTGAAAGTATCGTTTCCGGGCATATACCATCACAGGACAGTAATTGTAGCCAGCGTGATTTATTGAATGAGTTGAGTAAGAGAGTAATATCTGATTTTAAGGAGGTTATATTATGAGTGGTCAAGGTCAGGGAAGTGGTTTCGGTAGTGGTAAAGGGCAAGGTGGTGGTAGAGGTCAAAAGGGCGGTTTTGGTGCTGGACCTGGTGGTGAGTGCGTATGTCCAAAGTGTGGTGCGAGAATTCCTCATAAGCGTGGTAGACCCTGTTATGAAATTACATGCCCGAAGTGTGGGACAAAGATGACCCGTGGATAGAATTTATTGAGACAGGCATTATCCCTTGACACACGGTAATACTTTATATATAATGAAATATAGGAGTGATTGAGGTGAATTTCGCTGAATTCCAGAGGAGGTTTCCAACACAAGAAGAAGTATTTACTTACTTTAAGAGGGTGCTTTACAATGGCAAGGTTAAATGCAATCACTGTCATTCAGAAAGGGTATATCAGAGAAGAACCACTCCGAAATTATTTGATTGTAACGAGTGTGGTAATACATTTTCAATGTTCAAGGATACTGTTTTTGAGAAGACAACAACCGACCTAAAGAAATGGATGTATGCTATTTATTCATATCTGAGTTCTGAAGGGGAATTAACTATATCGCAGTTGCAGAGAGAAATAGTGGTATCATACAAGACCGCCTGGAGAATGCTAAAGAAGATTAGAGATTTGTTAGATAGTGGAGAAAGAGAAAGTATATTAAAAGGAGGTAAAAAATGCCAGGAGGAGATAGAACAGGACCCTTTGGCGCAGGTCCGATGACGGGTCGTGCAGCGGGCTACTGTGCTGGTTATTCGGTTCCAGGTTATATGAATCCTATTGGAGGTCGTGGAGCATTTGGTCGCGGTTATGGGTATGGTCGCGGTCTGGGCTATGGTCGTGGATTAGGTCTCGGGCGCGGTTTCGGCTGGCGCTGGGCTGTCAGACCATATGGACCCGTTGTTTACCCTCAGCAGGCAATTTCTGCTGATGAAGAACTGAATGTTCTACGGGACCAGTTGAAATACGCGGAGGAAGATATTAAAGCTATGCGTGAACGTATAGCTGAACTGGAAAAGACCAAAAAGACCAGTAAGTAACTTAACTAACAGGGGAGTGTAATAACTCCCCTGTCGTATTTATAAGAAGTTATTAATTATATGATAGGTGATTTCATTTTACCCTGATAATACTTATAGAGATATACTGGAGATATAATTGCTCTGGAATAATTTGATACACTAAGTTATTATCAGAAGATGAGGGGAGGCGTGAATGAAAATAGCTGTATCAAGTAGTGGAGAGACCATTGACCATCCTGTTGATATAAGATTTGGTCGTGCTCCATACTTCATTATAGTAGATGGAGATGAGGTTGAGGTTATCAAGAATGAGAACATTCATGGAGCAGGAGGAGTAGGGATTACAACCGCACAGATGATTGCAGAAAAAAATGTAGAAGTCGTTATATCGGGGAATTTTGGTCCCAAGGCATTTAATGTGCTGAGCTCCGCGGGTATAAAAATGTATTCTACATCTGGTGAAACAGTAAGCGAGGCGTTAGAGAGCTTCAAGAAGGGTGAACTTAAACAGATAGACGATATTTATAAAGCCCCCCGAAGGTTCGGAAAGGGAATGAGAGGGCTATAAGATGCTGTTGTTATAAAAAGTAATTTCAGATGTGTATCAGGAGCTTAAAACTGATAAATAACCTCTTACTTAATAACATTTCATCTCCATAGAGGTTTTGACAAACAAAATCTCCCCCTTGATAATATACATATTCTTGCTTATAATAAAGTTAAGCGTTCAGGAGCAAAGAAATGTATAATTTAATATAGATATGGCACCCACAACTGGAGGGGTGTCAATTTTGTTTAGGCCGTTTTCTGGGGGTGTGTAAAAAATGGGGAGTTTAGTAACAATAACACTAACATTTATCTCATTGCTTCTTCTAACATCACTCTCATTTCCATTTGAAACCTGGATTCCCATAGACAATGAGCCACCGGGGACTAACCCAACCCCTCATCAGGTATGTTCATTATGAGATATAATGGAGATATATCGGGAATTGGTGAAGTCAATGTATATGATATCTCTGGAAGGTTGGTTGATGTTGTAGAGATTTCGGGTATTGATAACAGGGCATCTGATACCAAGACAAGTTCTTATGAGGGGGAGTTGATGCTTGACCTGACAACATTGAGTGATGGTTTGTATATCGTAAATATTGGAGAAAGCATTCAGAAGAGGGTTCTGATATGTAAATAATCGTTTAACATATTCTTGAAATAGATTAAGGAGGTAATTCATACAGAAAACATATTTAATATTATTGGTAATTCTTTTATTTTCTGTCGCATTATGCGATGAATGGCATATTATTACCGTTGATTACTCTGAACATGTCGGTATATGTAGCTGTATTGCAGTTGACTCACAGGACAACCCTCACATTTCCTATTATGATGAGTATTATGGTAACTTAAAATACGCCTATTATGATGGGACAGAGTGGCATATAGACACTGTTGATTATGGAGATACTGTAGGGGAGGGGACATCCATAGCACTTGATAATAATGATAATCCACACATCGCATATATTGACTACTGGGAGATAGATATAAAGTATGCTTATTATGATGGAGAGCAATGGAATATTGAAATTGTTGATAGAGATGGAACCATAGGTTACGATGTATCTCTTGCCCTAGATTCGAATGACACACCTCATATTGCCTATAGCACTTATTACCCCCCTAATATTTTAAAGTATGCTTATAAGGATGGTGATGAATGGGTAATAAAGGTAATTGATGACGAAACAGAAGGTGGATGGGGAGTATCAATTGCACTTGACTCAGAGGATATGCCACACATATCTCATAGCTGGGGAAGTGAATTGAGATATGACTACTGGGACGGAGAAGAGTGGCATATTGAGACGGTTGATGAGGAGGGTAGATATCCAAGTTCAATTGCTGTTAACTCATCTGATTTCCCCTGCATTGTATATGCTCATACCTATGGATTAAAGTATGCACACTGGGATGGAAATCAGTGGAATATTGACATTATTTGTGGAGGGTTAGTAGATGCAGACAGAGCATTGATTATAGATTCTGATGACAGACCGCATATATCATTTCAAAATAATGAATGTCTTGAGTATGCATATTTTGATGGTATTGATTGGAATATAGAGGTAGTTGATTCTAATGGAGATGTTGGTCGTTATGCCGCAATCGGTCTAGATTCAAGAGGTAATCCTCATATATCTTACTATGATGACCATCCAAATTATCATCTCAAATATGCCTGGTATGGACCTGATAATGATATAACCCTCCTCTCCTTCACCGCAGACGCATCAAAACCATCCGCAGTCAATCTGAGGTGGAGTATATCCGCCGATGAGGGCGATGATATTCTCGGCTTCAACCTATACAGGCGTGAATTAAAAGAGGGGGCAATTCATAAATTGCGGATACGACCCAAAGATGTGGGGGAGGCACCCGTAAGGGAGAATTATAATTCTCCCTTACAAAGAGATAACCTTCCTGAATGGCATAAGGTCAACTCCACCACAATAACAGGCACAAACCCATATTCATATACCGACACAGGTGTTGCCGAGAACACACAGTATGAATACAAACTTGAGGCAGTGATGGGGGGTGATAGCGGAGAGACCCTTGGCACAACGACGGTGGAGACGGGTGAACCCGCAAGCTTCGGCATTGTGCGATTATACCCCAACCCCACATCCGATATTGTGAACTGCGTATTGAGAGTCCCAGAACCCTGTGAGGTTGACATTGCTATCTATGACATCAGTGGCAGGGAAGTATCAGAGGAGCGGTTTAGCGTAGAAAATGCAGGTAAGACAGAGGTATTTTTAGATATTAGTGGGTTTGTAGATGGGGTTTATACAATTACTGCATACCTCAATAATGAGTGTGAGAGCAGAAGGATAGTGGTCGCAAAGTAACTATAATAATAATCATAACTAAAGACATTTGATATAAAAATACAATATAATAATATATTCTATGTGAGAAATATCCTGCTCTTTTTGCTATTATTCTCTCTATCCTACTCAGTTGAGATACCGGTTGAGTTTATAGTCCCTGAGGAGGAAGTCACTCTTGAGCCGTTCAGAGCGACAGTCACCGCCAAAGTCCTCTATATCAGGGAGAGACCTTGCGATACAGCGCCCATCATTGGCTCCCTTTCCTGGGGCGATGTAGTTCACATTGAGTCGGGTAGTGGCTTCTGCACCAAGCCCGAGGGCGAGAGCACCTACCACCAGTGGTTTCGTATAAGTGCCAGATACGGTGAGGGCTGGGTGTGGGGTGGTTATCTGAAAATTGATATTCGTTCTGTTAATGAATCAACACTCGCGAAGATACTTTATCGCTATCTCCCGGATGCTGAATTTCAACTTGAGCGTGACCTCTCATTTGTCCGCTATGACGGCAGGGTGGGTTTCTTCGGTCCACTTCTCCTTGATGACATAGAAGGCGACAGAAAGGATGAACTGGTTGTCCCAATATATGATGGAGTTAGACCATATCTACTGCTTCTTCAGTATCCATCCCTGGATGTAAAAAGTGTGTCTGTGGATTTCTCTATATATGTTAGAATATTTGAATATTTTTGTTCACTCAGATAATTTATAGAAAGAAGGTTAGTAATAATGAGTTTGAAGGATGATGTATCACCACCTGTATTGGTGAGTTTTTCGGTTACCCGTGTCTGCAATCTGGAATGTAAACACTGCTATAGTTCATCGGTTGAGGAACCGCATCCGGATGAGCTGACCACTGAGGAGGCGAAGGCAGTGATAGAGCAGATTGCGAAGTCAGGTGCACGCCTTATAATCTTTGACGGCGGTGAGCCCACCATGAGGGAGGACATCTGCGAACTGATAGGGCATGCCCAGGAGGTTGGTCTTAGACCGCTGATGGGCACCAACGCTACCCTCATAGATGATGATATGGCGGGGAGATTGAAGGAGGCGGGCTTGAGGGCAATGGCTGTTAGTTTAGATGGCGCCGATGCGGAGACCCACGATGAGTGGCGT
Organism: Candidatus Coatesiibacteriota bacterium; assembly: GCA_003647715.1. Lineage (GTDB taxonomy): Bacteria > RBG-13-66-14 > B26-G2 > B26-G2 > B26-G2 > B26-G2. The sequence goes on along the minus strand of QMNJ01000059.1, from coordinate 3,383 downwards.
GGGGTGGAGGGAACCTTTAACGATACTATTAGAGGAATTAAGACAGCATCTAAGGTTGGAATACCATTTCAGATAGGACATTGCGTGTATAAGCATAATATCGGGCAACTTCCAGCGATTGTGGATATAGCAAGGGACCTCGGTGCTGTTGCAGTGGAGGTCTTTGACTTCGTTGCATCTGGCAGGGGGCTGGATAATAAGGAGTATGAACTCTCAAGAGATGAGCGAAGAGACCTAATAAGGCAGATAATAGAACTACAGAGGGGCGATGATGAACTGGTCTATCGCTGTATCGGAGTGCCTGAGTTCTGGGTGGAGGTGGAGAAGACGGTGCCTGAGGATGAGGTGATGATGAAGTTTGTGCGCTCCTGCTGTGGTGCAGGTATAAGATATGCCTGTGTTATGTATGATGGCACCGTCTATCCCTGCATGTTATTGCAGAAGGAGGCGGGCAATGTTCGTGAGAAACCATTTGATGAGATATGGAGGACATCGGAGGTGTTTGCTACTCTGAGGAATAGGGACCTTCTTGAGGGAAAGTGTGGTAGGTGCGAATACAGGTATGTTTGCGGTGGGACGAGGTGCCGGGTCTATGAGGAGACGGGTAGTTTGACCGCAGAGGATGCTGATTGTTGGTTCACCGAGGATGAGATAGCGAGGAGATGAAGATATGCCCACAATCAGAAGAATCACCGACATAGAGAGACCGCTGGTTGAAGCCCTTGAAAAGCGGGGTCGGAGTGTAGAGAAGGCGATGGGCGCATTTCTCAGGGTAAGCGTCGGCGAGAAAATCTATGTAATAGACAATAAGGACCACTCGGGACCTGTGATGCTTTCAAATCTCAGGGGGTGGATTGACAGCTTTGATAGGGGAGACCATCTAATCCTTCTCACAATGGGCTTCTTTCATCCCAGATGCTATCAATACTTGATAGATGAGAAGATATTGAGCCGGATTGCCCTCATAGGAATTGGCTTGAGGGACTTCTATGATGAGGAGGCGAAGGCGACTGCATTCGGTGAGGTGGAGGGAGGTGTATTTGATGCGGTAGTTTCGGTCCTCGGTGATAGGGGAATAGATGTTGATGTAGTTACCTGCAAGTATTGTGGGGGAAGGGTGGTTGCATATTGTAGTAGTTGTGGTGCATTGCTGTGTAAGAGCCACTTCATACAGTGTCCACTGTGCAAGGCAACACTCTGCCATACCGATGTCAGCGACTGCTACTATAAGCATGAGTGCTGATATATAGTGAATTTCTATCGCTTTTGTGTTTTAATGTGGACTATGGATGATGCACCGAAGAGTAGTGTCAAGGTCAAGAGCTCTATTCTGCGAGTAGTCCTTATAGTTGTTGGCACAGTATCAGTTGGTATAGGCGTTATCGGCATATTCGTCCCGCTTCTGCCCACAACGCCCTTTCTGGTTCTTTCCGCAATATGCTATCTGAGGAGCTCGGAGCGGTTCTATAAGTGGCTCATCAATAATCGCCTTCTTGGCGACTATGTGAAGAACTGGTTTGAGGGGCGGGGCATAACAATCAGAATGAAGGTCTCTATGATATGCCTTCTAATTCTCACAATTGCCTTCTCAATCGTGTTCGTGGTCAACTCACTTGTAGTGAGAGTAATACTTCTGCTCATTATGATTGGCGTAAGCATCCACATTATACGCCTGCCCACCTATAGAAAGCCCAAGGAGATAAAGGCAGATATAAAGGGCAGGAATTAAGGAAATATTAACTTTCAATTATTATTTTCATTGTAAACAATCCCACAAAATCTTTTACGCATCGCTCTATTATTTTGGTAGAATTATGCCTTAATTCCTGTATTGACTGTGAGGCACTCGTTAAAAGTAGGTTTCTGTTTTGGCTCAACCTCCGGTATTATCACCACCTTGGGGCTCATTGTGGGCTTGCATTCGGGAACCCACTCTACCCAGGTGATTATAGGAGGAGTCCTCACTATCGCTATAGCAGACGCCTTCTCCGATGCTCTTGGTATCCATATCTCAGAGGAATCAGAGGGTGTGCATACCCCGAGAGAGATATGGGAATCTACCGTCTTCACCTTCATTGGCAAGTTTCTGTTCGCCTTAACCTTCATTATCCCCATACTTTTATTGTCACTTGATACTGCAGTGGTTGTCAGCGTTGTCTGGGGTCTCTCGCTTCTCGGCGTTCTCAGCTACTTCATCGCAAGGGGGCAGAAGGGACGAACCTGGAAGGTGGTCTTGGAGCACCTTCTTATCGCCATCGTGGTGATAGTAATCACCCACCTGGTGGGCGAGTGGATAAGAGCCACCTTCTACTGTTAAATAAGGTGGAGTTAGTGCAAATATGTAAGGAAAGGGGCAGTAGGATGCCCCTTTTTGGTTGAACTAATATTCAATGATAATTGCTATTTACTGCCTCTATTTCTTCCTCCTCGGTATCAGGTGGATGATGACCACGATGAGACGGTAGATTAAGAATCCGATGATGAGCAGTGGAATGAGGACTATCATAACGACGATGATGTAGAATAGAATCTTTACAAGTGCTGCCAGACCTCCAGAGAACAACCCGCCTATCTCACGCAAAAATACCCAGGTTCTGGAGGGCATCTGCTCCGAGAGGGTCAGGTGTATGGTGGAGTTCGCCTCAAGTTCTCTCAGCGCTCTCAACTGTGCGGTATAGCTCTCAATCTCCTCCCTGACATACGATATCTGCTCCTCAACCTCCAGCAGTTCCTCTATGCTCCCCGCCCTACCTGCGAGTTCCAGAAGTCGTTCCTCATAGGTTCTGGCGTTTGAAAGTCGTGCCTCAATGTCCGCATGCTTTAAGGTCACATCCTCAGCTGTGACCTGCCTTGCCTTCTCCTCGCCTAATTTTGATAACTTCTCCAGCGTCTGCTCAAACTTCTCTGGTGGCACCTTAAATGTAAGTGTGAAGTCAGAGGTCTCCGAGTATTCATTCACCGTGAGGTTCTGACCGGCAATCCATCCACCCGCCTCCTTCACAATCTTGATGGCTTCGTCCTTGCTCTTGAAGGCGTCGTCAACCTCCACGGTCATATAGGCGGTGAGGATTATCTTGCGCTCCTTTGGATATGGGCGCTCCTCCTCGGATGGTAGCCCGGTGGTCTCTGCTGTGGTCTCCGGTGCTCCACCAATCCCGGTCTCCATTGCTCTCTCGGGTGCTGGTGCCTCTGTTACGCCCTCGGGTCCCGCCTCCTCCACATCAATGGGGGCTTCCTTCTTCTTGGCATGGATTTCCGGTGATGGTGCTTTCTCCTCTGAAACCTCCTTTTTGGCGCAGAAGGAGAGGGCGATGATGAGGATAAACGATAGAATCAGTGCTATTCTTAACCTGTTCATATCTACCTCCAGTATGGATATTATT
>QMNJ01000058.1 GCA_003647715.1 Candidatus Coatesiibacteriota bacterium | reverse complement strand
ACATTGCTTTATATTTGATTATTCGTCGCTAATAGTATATCTGAAGGATGGTTGGAGATAGATGAATAGGAAAGCTCTTCATAAAATAAGTTATGGTATGTATATAGTGAGTTCCAGAAATGGAGACAAATTCAACGGTCAGATTGCCAACTCCGTATTTCAGGTTACAGCCGAACCACCAAGATTGGCTGTGTGCATCAATAAAAAGAATCTAACACACGAATACATAGAGTGTAGCGGGGTGTTGTCGGTTTCAGTGATGTCGGTGAATACACCTATGAAGCAGATAGGGTTGTTCGGTTTCAGGTCGGGAAGGGATGTTGACAAGTTCGGGAGTGTGGAATATTTTACTGCGAAAACGGGTTCCCCCATTGTTAATGAGAATTCCGTGGCATATGTGGAATGCAAAATTCAGAACAAACATGATGTTGGAACGCATACAATATTTATTTGCGAAATTGTATATGCAGATATTATATGCGATGAGGAGCCAATGACTTATGCTTATTATCACCATATTAAGGGAGGTAAGTCGCCGGAGACGGCTCCCACATTTTTAGGATATAAGAAGGAGGAGAGAGGTGGATAAATATAGATGTATTGTATGTGGGTATATTTATGACCCGGAGGTTGGTGACCCCGATTCAGATGTTAAAGTGGGGACACCGTTTGATGACATACCAGATAACTGGGTGTGCCCGGTGTGTGGCGCCGGAAAAGACCAGTTTGAGAAAGAGGAGTAGAGATGGCTGAAAAAAAGATGCCTGAAATGTTCTGTTATCAATGCTCGCAGACAGCATCGGGGACTGGTTGCACTATCAGAGGTGTATGTGGAAAGGAACCTACAGAAGCACGACTGATGGATAACCTACTGCTTGCGACGAAGGGAATGTCTGCCTATCTATACCATGCCAGGGAGTTGGGATACACTGACTCTGATATAGATGCATTCCTTGAGAGGTCTTTTTATGCAACATTTACGAATGTGAACTTTGATGCAGAAGACCTTTTAAGATTAGCAATTGAGGCAGGTGAGATGAATATTCGCACAATGCGCCTTCTAAAACAAGCCCATATTGAAACATTTGGGGAACCAGAGCCCACAAAGGTTCAAACTGGAATCGTAAAGGGACACGGCATCATAGCAACTGGACATGGTTTTAAGGCACTTAGCGAGCTACTTAAACAATCTGAAGGTAGTGGTGTAAATGTCTATACTCACTCAGAACTGCTCCCAGCCCATGGCTACCCGGGTTTGAAAAATCACAAGCATTTAATTGGAAACCTTGGTAAAGCATGGTTTGACCAGAAGCAACTTTTCTCAAAATATCCAGTTGCAATTCTTGGAACTTCTAACTGTGTCTTGCTTCCAAAGGATGACTACAGGGACAGAATGTTTACGACCGGTCCAGCAAGATTGCCCAGAGTTAAGCATTTAGATGGTTATGACTATACAGAGGTGATTGACAGAGCTTTATCATTGCCCGAGTTAGAGGAGGATACAGGTGGTGTTGTTTTGACCACTGGATTTTCAAAAGCCAAAATTCTTTCGCTAAAAGACAAGATAAAGCAACTCGTGGAGGAGGGCAAGATTCGCCATTTCTTCCTTGTTGGTGGTTGTGATTCACCTCTTAAAAAGGCGCAATATTATCGTGAGTTTACTGAGAGATTACCAAGAGATACAATAATTTTTACACTTGCTTGCGGTAAGTTTAGAATAAATGACTTGGACCTTGGTGATATAGAGGGGATACCGAGATTGATTGACCTGGGACAGTGTAATGATTCTATAGTTGCAATAGACATAGTAGAGGCACTTTCAGAACTATTTGGTGTTGGTATCAATGAACTACCACTTACTATCATACTAAGCTGGATGGAGCAGAAGGCGGTGGCTATACTATGGAGTTTACTTTCATTAGGGCTAAAAAGCATCTATCTTGGTCCAATAATTCCAGGTTGGGTGAATGATGATATTCTGAATGTTCTGGTAGAGGATTATGACTTAAAACTTATAGGCGACCCAGAAGAAGATATAAGAAAGATTCTACAGTAGGGGTTTAAGTAGATGAAAGCAAGAGAGATAAAACCAGATATTTACTCGGTTGGTGTAGTTGATTGGGACAGGCGCCTGTTTGATGAACTTATTCCCCTTCCCGATGGCACCAGTTACAATTCGTATCTAATAAGGGGAAGCGAAAAAACAGCCCTAATTGATGCTGTTGACTCCACCAAAGAAGATGAACTCATTGCAAATCTATCTACTTTGAATATTGACCACCTTGATTATCTGGTGGCAAACCATGCGGAGCAGGACCATTCAGGTGGAATACCCAGGATTCTTGATGTATATACAGAGGCGAAGGTGATAACCAATAAGAAGTGCAGAGATTTTTTGATTGACCTCTTATTGATTTCAGAGGGCAGGTTCATCACCATAGAGGATGGAGATAATATTTCACTGGGCAATAAAACACTTGAGTTCATAATAGCGCCCTGGGTTCACTGGCCGGAGACCATGCTTACATATTTGAAGGAGGATAACATACTATTTTCTTGTGACCTCTTTGGCTCCCATCTGGCTACCAGCCAATTATATGCGATATGTGATGAAAAACTGCTGGAGAGTGCAAAGCGATATTATGCAGAGATAATGATGCCCTTCAGAAACAATATTAAGAATCACCTTGAAAGATTGGAGAACTACAATATAGGTATGATAGCTCCAAGCCATGGTCCAATCTATAAAAAACCAGAGTTCATCATGGACGCATATAAAGAATGGGTCTCAGATGATGTTAAAAATGAAGTTGTATTGCCCTATGTATCAATGCATGGAAGCACTCAAAAGATGGTGGAGTATTTCATTGATGCTTTGATAGACAGGGGCATTGAGGTGAAACCATTCAATCTTACAGTTGCGGATATCGGCGAGATTGCTGTGTCTTTAGTTAACTCCGCAACCGTGGTTTTAGGAACTCCTACCGTTCTGACGGGACCCCATCCATCGGCTGTATATGCTACATATCTGATGAATATACTAAGACCGAATACCAGGTTCATTTCTATTATCGGTTCCTATGGCTGGGGTGGAAGGACGGTTGAACTTATCAAGGGACTATTACCCAATCTCAAAGCAGAAATCCTTGAGCCGGTGATAGCAAAGGGCTATCCTAATGATGAAGATTTTAGGGCATTAGATAGATTGGCGGATAACATATTGAATAAGCACATTGAAGCGAAAATTGTAAAATAGGGAGGTAAGAGATATGGAAGAGATGGGGGGAAGAATACCACTTATAGGTGATAGATTTCCAGATATGGAAGTTCATACAACTCAGGGTCCTTTAAATCTTCCTGATGATTTTGTTGGAAGATGGTTCATTCTTTTCAGCCACCCTGGCGATTTTACGCCTGTTTGCACAACTGAGTTTGTTGCATTTCAGAAGAGGTATGATGAATTTAAGAAATTGAAATGTGAACTCGTTGGTCTTAGTGTTGACCAGGTATTTTCTCACATCAAATGGATTGAGTGGATTAGTGACAATCTCAAAGTAGAGATTAAGTTCCCTATAATATCTGATGAATTGGGAAAGGTTGCTAAGACATTAGGTCTTATACATCCAAAGAAGGGTGCAAATACGGTCAGAGCCGTCTTCATAGTAGATACAAATGGAATAATAAGGGCTATTCTCTACTATCCACAGGAGTTGGGGAGGAATATAGATGAAATCGTCAGAATGGTGAAGGGGTTTCAGATTGCTGATAAAAATGGTGTTGCTATGCCTGCAAACTGGCCTGAGAATGAACTTATGGGTGATAATGTGATAATACCACCTGCATCAGATGTAGAAACTGCTAAGAAGAGACAAAAAGAATACGATTGTTACGACTGGTGGTTATGTCACAAAAAATTGTAATTTATGGAAAGGAGTTGTGGAAATGGGTATTAAAGGAAGAGAGATAGTTGACATGGATGTTAACGGGCTTGTTAACCTTCTTAATAAGGCACTTGCTGATGAGTGGCTTGCGTATTACCAATACTGGATAGGGGCGAGAGTTGTCAAGGGACCGATGAGAGGAGCAGTAGTCGTTGAGCTTGAGGAGCACGCAGGGGATGAGTTGAGACATGCTGGTATGCTTGTGGACAGAATAATGCAACTCGGTGGCACACCAATTCTAAAACCAGAGGACTGGTATAAGTTGACTAACTGTGGATACGATGCCCCAGAGGACCCGTCAATTGAATCCATATTAAAGCAGAATATAAAAGGTGAACAGTGTGCAATTGATGCTTACAACAATCTACTTAAGTTAACAATGCATAAGGACCTGATAACCTATAATATTATATTAGAGATAGTCAGGGATGAAGTGGAGCACGAGGATGACCTCCAGACACTACTTGATGATTTAGAAATGCATTAGTAAGCATTTTGAAGGAAGCGAGAAAGGTGGAGAGGACAAAACTATATCAGATATATAAGTGTGAGGTATGTGGAAATATAATTGTGATAATACACGATGGAATGGTCTCGCTTGTATGCTGTGGTAAGCCCATGAAACTGATGGAGGAGCAGGTGGAGGAGAAGGGTGGCTATGAGAAGCATCTACCTGTGGTTGAGAAGACGGACAGAGGTATCAATGTGAAGGTAGGTTCTGTTCCGCACCCGATGGAAGAGAAACACCATATAGAATGGATTGAATTAATTACCGAAGATGGCAGGTCACACAGAAAGTTTTTGAAGCCGGGAGACGCACCTGAGGCGGAGTTTGGCTGTATGGAAAAAATAAAGCAGGTGAGAGAGTATTGCAACATACATGGTTTGTGGAAGGTGGTTATGTGAATTAGGTTTACAAATTGAGTAGTTTATAATAGCAATGCGATGCTCAAATTTTTTATTTGTATTTTAGAAATAATAGTAGTGTAAAAGCGATTGTGATTACAATTTACTAATCTTTACTAAGTGAAGGACAATTCCAATCCAGCTCCGCATTTTGTCGTTTTATCTGGATACAGTTCGTGTATCTTTGATTTGTATTGTGTGCAATGGCAGGGGCAGATTAATTCTATGTCCTTCAGGGCATCAAACTTATTGAAACCGTGAAAACCACCAATTATACCCTTCACTGTGCCAATCTTTGAGGCGCTATTTAGAATTATATCAACACCCGGATGCGAGCATCCAACCACTACTATTACTCCATCTTTAACCCCAGTTATCATTGATTGCTCTATACCAGCGAGTTCACCTGTTGAGTAAATCCCTGTGTGTATCTCTGATAAATCCTCTATTAATTTATAATTGGTGTCTCTTACCGTTCTTTCAACCGAAGGTGGTATAATGAGCTTCACATCAGGGTTTATTCTTAATAGTTCTTTTATACCACCTGTATGGTCCCAGTGGTTATGAGAGATGAACACCTCATCTATGGTTTCAGGGTCTATATGCAAATTTCTCATGTTGGATATGAGTATTTTTCCATCTGCACCGGTGTCAAAGAGAATCTTGGGTGAATTTTCGTATTCAACAAGGCAGGCAAAACCCCAGTCGGGGATGAGACCCTCCTTATTAATCTCGTTATCATAAATGATAGTTATTCTCATAATAAATAATATTAACATTTCTCTTTTGGAATTAAAGGGTTAATATAAATGAAGTTTCATGTTATTTTATGCTAATCTTATTACTATGCGATGTCCTTATTGTGGGAAGGATAGAGATAAGGTTGTTGATACTCGTCCCGTGGAGGATGGCAGTATGATAAGGCGAAGGCGAATGTGCCTTGCGTGTGGTAAGAGGTTCACTACATACGAGCGCGTGGAGAGGTTGGAAGTCATTCTGGTCAGGAAGCGGGATGGTAACATAGAGCCGTTTGACAGAGAGAAGATAATAAGGGGTATTATGAAGGCATGTGAGAAGAGACCGGTAAAGCCCGAGAGTATAGAGAGAATAGTGAGTAAGATAGAGCAGGAATTATATAAAAGTGGTGAGAGGGAGGTATCTTCGGTAGAGATAGGTGAGATGGTTATGGGTGAACTGAAGAAACTTGACGATGTTGCCTATGTCCGCTTCGCCAGTGTCTATCGCCAGTTTGAGGATATTGACCGGTTTGTCGGTGAAATAAAGGATTTAATCAAGAAGAAGGGGGATAAGAAGAAGAAAAGATAACAATATGAATTTAGAAACCATTTATGTGATTTGATATATTTTTTTACTATGTAGGTTAAACTACACTAAAATATGATACCCATAAGAGACAATATTCCATCAAGAAGATTCCCTGTTGTCAACTACATTCTAATTGGAGTGAACATTGTCGCCTTCCTATATGAACTTACGCTGGGCGTGGAACTACAGGGCTTTCTAAACAATATGGGCTTCGTCCCAGAAAGGTTCTTTGACCTCCTTTCAAGTCCCCTCGTAAACTTAATCCCAATAGTAATACCCCTTATTGCATCAATATTCCTCCACGGAAGTATATCCCATATATTTATGAATATGCTCTTTCTATCCATATTTGGCGATAATGTTGAGGACGCCCTGGGGCATTTTGGTTATCTTATCTTCTACCTCGTTGGAGGTATCTCTGCCAGTATATTCCACGCCCTCATACATCCATACTCTACATTACCCACAATTGGTGCAAGTGGTGCTGTCTCGGCGGTTATGGGCGCATACCTGATGCTCTATCCAAAGGCACGTATCTTGACCGTATTTCCAATATTCTTCTATCCAGTGATGTTTCATATACCCGCACTATTCTATCTGGTATTCTGGTTCTTCCTGCAGATGGCGAGTGGGGTTCTCTCTCTGGGTGCTACCTACTATCAGAGGGCGGGCGTTGCCTGGTGGGCGCATATTGGAGGATTTTTATTTGGAGTAATTGTTGTGATGATTATGGTAAGTAGAAGGAGGAGATAAATACAACTGGATATTGATTAAATTTTTATTGACATTCTTGTGGTTTTTAAGTGATTAATAGGGTATATTTTAGGGTAACAAATACCCTTCAGAAAGGAGAAGATAGTGAAGAAGATAATACACATTGCACTGATGGCATTTCTGGCGCTCGGATTGATAAGCAGTGTATCAGCAGACACTACCATTACCTGTGATAACTGCGGTAAGAAGTTCACCGTTCCAGACGATATGTATAATTTCGCGTGTCCCTATTGCGGTTTTGAGTATGATTCATGGTATTGCTCCGTTTGTGGTGCCATCAACTATGTCCCTCTGGCATGGGATAGCTGGGAGTGCTGGAATTGTGGGACAGTCCACGAACTATGGTATTGCGGTTCCTGTGGTGCTGAGAACTTCGTCCCCAGCTCTTGGAACGAGTTTGACTGCTGGGAGTGTGGAGCACATAACACCAAGTAGTGTATAATAATTGCAATTAAATTACTGACTAATACATCACATCTTTTCTCGTAGTTAATTGCTTAAACTACTGTGATGAGTTAGTAATGCAAAAAGCGGGATTACTAAAAACTAAAGCCCATTAGTAATTGAGTAGATAATCTGGCATAATATTCTTACATAAGGTGCCTGAAAGGGGTTATTGCTCTTTCAACATACAACAATGCTTATACTTCTTACCACTGCCACAAGGACAGGGGTCATTTCTGCCAACCTTTTTACCATTTTGACCCCTTGGCGTTTTCGGTGCTGAACTCGCCACCCTTCTCATCTCGGGTCTCTCACCCGGCTGAGGTTGTGACCTTCTCGCCAGGTCTGCTGCGCTCATCGCCGGTTGGTGGGTGAGAACAAATCTGGTCGGTCTTTCAGGCATCTCGTCCGGCGCTATCTGAACCCTGAAAATCTTATTCGCCACTTCATTAGATATTCTATCCATCAGGTCGGAGAACATTTGATATGCCTCTTTCTTGTATTCAATGAGAGGGTCAAGCCCGCCATAGCCCCTCAATCCAATACCTTCCCGCAGATAGTCCATCTCATACAGGTGTTCCTTCCAGGCGGAGTCAACCGTGGTCAGTGCCACCACTCTCTCAATTGACCTCATGTTCTCCTCGCCCAGTTCCTTCTCCCGCCTGTTGTATGCCTCTCTTATCCTGGTCATCAATGTTTCTAATAGGTCTTCTGGCGTTTCCGGTTTCTCATCAAATTTCACATCCAGAGGGAATCTCGCCTGAACCCAGCCGATTATTGCGTCCCAGTTCCACTCCTCCGGATAGGTCCTGGGTGGGCAGTTCTCATCAATTACGACTTCAAGCGAGTCCTCAATCATCTCAAGTATTCTATCTTTGATGTTTTCGCCTCTGACAATATCACCTCTCAGCTTATAAATTACCTCTCTCTGTTTATTCATCACATCATCATAGTCAAGAACCCGCTTCCTTATAGAGAAGTTCATCTCTTCTACTTTCTTCTGGGCATATTCTATGGTCCTTGATATAAGTGGATGGGTTATTGGCTCTCCCTCCTCTGAGTGGAGACGTTCCATCATTGTTGCCATTCTATCAGAGCCGAACAGACGCATCAGGTCATCCTCCAGCGACAGGAAGAACTTAGTTGAGCCGGGGTCACCCTGCCTCCCCGACCTACCCCTCAACTGCCGGTCAATCCTTCTTGCCTCATGCCGTTCGGTTCCGATTATGCACAATCCACAGGGCATATCCTCCCTGCATTTCTTTTCCCATTCGGGATGGTCCGGTTTCTGACCCGGCTCTGGCAGTATTGCGCAGACATTACACTTCACCACACCTTCTCCAAGTTTTATGT
>QMNJ01000057.1 GCA_003647715.1 Candidatus Coatesiibacteriota bacterium | reverse complement strand
GTTCTTCAAGCGGTTCTTTTCTTGGGGAGAGGATTTAGCAATAGACCTTGGCACTGCAACTACCCTCGTCTATGTCAAGGAGCGTGGTATTGTTCTTAACGAGCCAAGCGTTCTTGTGGTAAATGGTGATAATGGCGAGATAATAGCAGTAGGCATGGAAGCTAAGCTGATGTTTGGCAGAACACCGGGTAAGATAACCGCAATACGCCCTATGAAAGATGGCGTGATAAGCGACTTCCGCCTGGCAGAGGAACTTCTGAAGTCGTTTATCAATAAGGCAAGGAACTCAACGGGAATATTAAAGCCCCGTGTCTGCATCTGTGTCCCCTCGGGCATCACCGAAGTGGAGAAGAGGGCTGTGAGGGATTCAGCCGAGAACTCCGGCGCAAGGGAGGTCTACTTGGTCTCCGAACCGATGGCAGCAGCAATCGGTCTAAACCTACCGATAGATACGCCCACTGGCAACATGGTAGTTGATATAGGTGGCGGGACCACAGAGGTTGCAGTCATATCTATGAACGGAATAGTCACCTCCAAGTCCATAAGGGTGGCTGGTGATGAGATTGATGAGGCAATAGACAGTTATATGAAGAAGACCTACAATCTTTTGGTAGGTGAGCAGACAGCAGAGAGGATAAAGACAACGATAGGTTCCGCATACCCACTGGAGAGGGAGGAGACAATGAACATCAAGGGTAGAGACCTAGTTATGGGTATTCCGAAGACGGTGAAGATAAGTTCTCGCGAGATAAGGGAGGCGATAAAAGACCCAGTTAACACAATGATTACCACCGTGATGGATACATTAGAAGAAACCCCGCCAGAACTCGCATCCGATATTATGGATAAAGGCATCACCCTCTGTGGCGGTGGCTCCCTCCTCAAGGGACTTGATAAACTACTTAACAAGGTTACCAACCTCCCTATACATATTGCAGAAAATGCCTTAACCTGCACTGTAGAGGGAACCGGTAAAATCCTTGAAAACCAGGAAAGGTATAAAAGTGTATTACTTTAGTACAATTAAAAGAGGTCTTTGTTTTATATGCGCCTTCCTAGCGGTTTTATCTCTCTCATAACTGCCGTTCTAATTACCCTTGCTATATCAGTTCTGGATGCCTTTGATATAATCAGATTGAAAGAGTCATTTATGTGGGTAAAAAAACCCATTCAGAAGACAGTCATTTTTGTTAAGCAAATAAGAGAATCAAAGGACGAGACCCTTGATGCTGCAATATTTCAGCATCATATTATTGCAAACCAAAAGACAACCGAGATACTTGAAGTTGAGAACAGGGAGCTGAAGCAACTTCTAGGAATATCCCTAACCCTACCCTGCGAGCTTAAGACCGCAGTTGTCATTGACCGGGTATTCTTTGAGGGAAGGGTAATGGAGCTGATAATTGACAAAGGCAGTTCAAGCGGTATAGATAAGGGACTATGTGCGGTTAGCGGGTATGGGCTGGTGGGCGTTGTTTATGATGTAAGCAGCACATCATCGCGAATAGCGGTCCTCGGTAACCCAGCATTCAAGGTGAGTGTTATACTTCCCAAGGTAGGCGAGGCGGGGATACTGGAAGCGGACAGAGAAGGCAATCTCAACATCAAGTTTGTATCAACCTATGCAGATGTAAATATAGGCGACCTCGTCTATACATCTGGTGAAGGTGGTATATTCCCCAGGGGCATTCTTGTAGGTCGCATCTCCGATGTTGAACAGGTTAGCACAGAACCCTTCCTCAGGTGCACCGTCTTGCCTTCAACTGATATGAAGAAGGTGGGTTTTGTCTCAGTATGTATAAGGTAAAATACATCACTGCAAGAGCAGGTTCGTATAAGAAATACTTATCTATTATCTTCCTTGCTTTTATTACGGTAATAATAAAATATTTCTTTGGTATCCCAACATACAGACCAAATCTTGTAATACCCATACTTATCTATCTTTCTATGATTTTGAAACCCAAAGAGATAGTGTGGCTCGCATTTATAGGAGGTATAATACTTGATGTATTCTCCGATACCTACATCGGTTCATATACTATTCCCCTCATTCTCATATCGTGGATTTTTAGTTCTATAAGAGATATAATCTATCGGAGGGTCTGGTATTTTTATGTAATTGCAACTGCGGTAACATCCATAATTGTTTCTGTATGCAATAAAATAATCTCGTCATTCTTCTTTCAAGTAAAACCGGTCGCCGCCTTCGCATTTCAAGATATACTGATAAATATTCTGATTGATTCAATATTCATGCTTATGTTGTTGCAGGTATTCAAAGCATTCTTCAAGGAGTGATATGATATTAATCAGTAAGCGCAGAGTAACCTCATTAAAAATATTTATCTTAATAGTATTTTTAATAATTATTGGTCGGCTAATCCACCTTCAGATATATCATGGCAAAGAATATACATTGATGGCTGAGAGCAATAGAATCCGCAAGGTAAAGATACAAGCATCAAGAGGAAAGATTCTGGACAGAGAGGGCGAAGTTCTTGCAGACGAGAAACCATCCTATAATCTCCTCTATATGCTTTCACAGAATGCACTCATAGATGACCCTATTATTAGAGAACTTGCAAATATACTCAATATATCGGAGGAAGAGATAGTGAAAAGAATCAAAGAGCGTCCCTCACCATTTCTCCCTGCAACCCTGGCAAGTGACCTGCCTTTTAATAAAGTAGCAGAGATATCGGAGAGATTCGGTGATACCAGTGCACTCTATATTCAACCATCTCTGGTAAGACACTACCCTAATGATGAAGTCGCCTGTCATATCCTTGGATATATTGGAGAGGTGGACAAAGAGACCCTTAAGAAGAGGCGGAATGAGGGACTGGGATTGGGAGACATCGTTGGAAAGGCAGGTGTGGAATACACCTACGATAGCTATCTGAGGGGTAAAGATGGCATTAGATTCATACCTATAACTCCCACTGAGAAGAAGGTAAAACTTTATGAAACACCACCTCCGATTGAACCCATACCTGGTTGTGATATACACCTGACTATTGACCTCGGTCTGCAGAGGTTCTGCGAAGAGACCATCGGTGATAGGCGAGGTGCCATCATCGTTATGGATGCTAATGACGGTTCTATCTATTCTCTGGCATCAAAACCCACATTTAACCCCAATATATTCAGCGGTTATGTTCCCGCAGATTTATGGATAACTCTGGCGAATGATGAATCACACCCCCTGCTAAACCGAGCCATAAGTGCATCATATCCTCCTGGCTCCACCTTCAAATTGGTCACCGCTTCAGCCGCTCTTGAGAATGGTCTCGTTGAGCCCGACGAGCATATGGAGGTGCCGTGTTATGGCTATTTCAAATTCGGCAATCGTATCTTCCACTGCTGGAATCCCGCAGGTCATGGTGCCCTTACAATCTCAGAAGCGATAACCTGGTCCTGCAATGTTTTCTTCTTCCAGGTAGGTCTCAGGGTGGGTATTGAGCGACTTGAGGAGATGAGCAAGAGATACCATCTCGGAGAGAAGACGGGAATTGACCTTCCCGGCGAGGTTGACGGTTTGATTCCCAGTATAGAACGCCTGAAGAGAAAGTTTGGGGACAACTACCCGAAGGGTGAGATATTAAACAATTCAATTGGGCAGGGGCATGTTATGGTAACACCCATCCAGATGGCAGTTCTGGTATCATCTCTGGCAAATGGTGGTAAACTGGTGAAACCACATCTGATTGACTACATCACTGACCCGGAGGGTAAAATTGTCTATATGGCTGGGAGGGAGATAATAAGCGAAACCGGCATATCCGAAGAGACGAGAAAGATAATATTGGATGGAATGGAGGGCGTTCTGAAGAGAACAGGCGAGAACAGGCATTATATGTGCGGGAAGACGGGAAGCGCAGAGAACCCGCACGGCAAGACCCACTCGTGGTTCGTATCCTTCTGCCCCCGAGACAATCCCCGTCTTGTAGTGGTTCTCCTATTTGAACATGGAATACACGGTGAGTTCTATATCCACAATGTGAAGCAGATTATTGACTACTGCCGGCAAAATGGTATCCCCGATGACCATTGGCCCCTTGAGAAGGAGTAAAAGATAAGTGGTTGAAGGAAGAAGAATAGCCAGAAATCTGGACTTTAGTTATATGATAGCCATCGCTATCATACTATCTATAGGACTCCTGCTCATCTATTCCGCGGTTGGCGGGTTATCAGGTTCAGATAGCCATTACTTTCTCAAACAGACAGTATGGGTCTCATTGGGAATAATTGCATTCATACTTTCTGTTGGCATTGAACCTGCCCTGTGGGTGAAATACGCAAAATATATCTATATCGCAAGCATTCTACTATTAGTCGTCATATTCCCCCTAAGATATGTGGGGCTGGCAGGAAGCAGGTGGATATATATCGGTGGAATCGCCATCCAGCCATCTGAATTCGCCAAATTGAGTGTTATCTTCATACTGACCCGTATCTTCACAAGAAAGAGACCTTATTCAATAAGGAACCTTATAGTTCCCACCATCCTTGTTCTTATTCCAGCTCTCATTATATTGAAACAACCAGATTTTGGAACCGCCACTATATTCCCTTTCATACTATTCTTTATGATTTTCTGGGCGAAGGCGCCAGCATACATTGTAATACTCCTGATAACCATACCATCGTCCTTGGCGTTCGCACTTCTGGGTTATATCAAATTTGCAATATTCGTCTTTGCAACATTCATCATCTTCTACATTTTCACACTATCCCGGGTGAAGGCATTTTTATTGTCAGCAATTAATCTCCTTGTCGGTGCCTCCACACCATTTCTTTGGCATCTTCTGAAGGACTACCAGAAAGAACGACTGATGACATTTCTTAACCCGAAGGCAGACCCCCTGGGCTCAGGCTATAATGTAATACAATCAGTGATTGCAGTTGGTTCTGGCAGAATCTGGGGTAAGGGCTTTATGCAGGGCTCTCAATCGCAATTGAGGTTTCTTCCCCATCAGAGAACCGATTTTATATTCTCATTACTCTCAGAGGAGTGGGGATTTGTTGGTGCATTTATCTTACTATTATTGTTCTACTTCATACTTTACAGGATTATTATATTCGCTCAGAAGACAACGGTTGAGGAATACTATCTACTGATTGGTGGCGTCTTCGCATTCATCTCATATCAGTTATTTGTGAATGTATGCATGTCGCTGGGGCTACTGCCGGTAACTGGTCTTCCGCTTCCACTGGTAAGTTATGGTGGCTCCTCAATGATTGTAACTATGTTCGCATTAGGTCTTCCTATGTCTGCAGAGTTCAGGAGAAGGTGGTTATAAATGCCTGGTCTCTATGACAATCTACTCAAAGTGCAGAGACCATCAAGATATACAGATAGAGAGGTGGGAAGTATAATCAAGAGAGAAGCTAATCTCAGGGTCTGCCTCATCTATCCCGACCTATACGAGATAGCAACCTCTAATCTGGGCATCCAGATTATCTATCAACTTCTAAACAACCTTGATGGTGTCTCCTGTGAGAGAGCATTCCTGCCCGCACCTGATGCAATAAAACTGATTATAGATAGCAATGATACCCTCCGCTCGTTAGAGACCAGAACACCACTATCTAAGTTCGATGTGCTTGCCTTCTCGGTCTCATACGAACTGCAATACACAAATATACTGGCTATTCTTGACCTCGCAAAGATACCATTCAGAAGTGAAGAGCGAGATGGTTCTCCCCTGGTGATAATGGGCGGTTATGCAACCTATTCACCATCACCCATCTCACCTGTATTTGACATTATAACCATAGGCGAGGGGGAAGAGGTAGCGAGAGAGTTATTCACCACCCTCAGGGATGCAAAGATAAATTGTTTGCGTAGAGATGAGATTTTATCCGCTGTCAAAGAAATTGAAGGTATCTACATTCCCCAACTTTTTGAAGTGGGCGAAAGAATAAAAACCAGAGTTGTGAAAGACCTTGACCATATGTATGTTCCTGAAAATCTCATCGTCCCCAGCTTCTCCAGCGTCCACGACCGCCTCTCAGTGGAGATTGCAAGAGGGTGCAGGCGGGGGTGCAGGTTCTGCATTTCTGGCTTCGTCCAGAGACCATATCGTGAGAGGAGTCCCTTGCGAGTGGTAGAGATAGTCAATGAGCAACTCAGGAGAACTGGCTATGACGAGATATCACTTATGGGCTTGAATACCATTGACTACACCATGATTGCTGAACTTACCAAATACCTAACAGAATCTCTGAGAGAGAAGAAGATAGGGGTCTCCCTTCCATCACTTAGAATTGACACTCCCCTAATTGATACCATATTGAACACCCAGATGGTGAGACCATCCCAGATAACCCTTGCCCCTGAGGTTGGTGTTGAATGCCTCTCCTCTGCTATCAATAAAGAATATGACAGAGAGTCATTCATAGAGAAAATTGTGAAACTCAATGAATGTGGTATAAGCTCTATAAAACTATACTTTATGATAGGTCTCCCGGGTGAAACCGACGATGACGCACAATCAATTATTGACCTTGTTAGAGAGATAAGAAATAGAAGTAGAAGTAGGCGTCTTGAGATAACCGTACATATATCCGCCTTCGTTCCCAAGCCACATACACCCCTCCAGTGGTCTCCCTTCGCAGATGTTGATACACTGAAGAGCCGTATAAAACAGATTAGAAGTGGTCTCAGGGGCAGGGCATTCAAGGTGAAGTATCAGAATGTGGAGATGAGCTTGCTGGAGGCAATTCTGGGTAGGGGTGATGCCAGGTTGTTCAAGGTGATAGAGAGGGCATATCGCAATGGAGCCATACTTGACGGCTGGTATGAGCACTTCAGGTGGGATATGTGGAGGGATGCAATTGAATATTGTGGACTATTCATAGATGACCTTTCAGGTGAAATTCCTCTAAATTATACTCTCCCCTGGGAGTTCATAGATACCGGTGTATCAAAGGACTACCTTTTGAGTGAAAATAGGTCATACAGGGAGAAGACCACCACCCCCCAGTGTGATGTAAATTGCAGAAGGTGTGATGCCTGTGATGAGTTTGGTATAAGATTAGCAGGGGATGAGCACCTCCCCGAGACAAAGCAAGAAGTGCGGAGAGGCAAAAGAATTAGATTGAAGACACCCCGCTTAAGGTTCATCTTCAGTAAGACCGATGATGCAAGATATCTGTCTCACCTTGACACACAGAGGGCTTTCCATCTAGCGTTGAGGCGAGCTGAGATTCCGGTCGCCTTCACTGAGGGCTATAATCCCCTGCCACGGTTAACACTTGGTCATGCACTGGCGCTGGGTATTGAGGGCTTGTGTGAGGTGGGCGAGGTTCGCCTGTCAGAACCAATAAATGCAATTGAGTTCATGGAGAGTATGGACGCCGAACTGCCTTATGGAATAAATATAACCTCCGCCAGGAACCTCGGCGTGGGAGCACCAGAACCGGCTGAGTTTGACATCCTTGAATACTCAATATCTACTCCAGAAAGCGATAGTAAAACCCTTGAAGAACTTGCAAAGAAGACCCTGGGCGGTGAGATAGCCAGGGTTAAGAGGGGCGATAAGGTTAAATTAATCAACTTACAGAGGCAGATACACAGATGGTGGGTAGATAATTCAACCATAATTGTTCAGGTAAGGATACCTGATGAGGGCGCTACAATAAGGATTAACGAACTGGTCAATATAATATTCAATGGGGAACTCATAACGCTCTCAGACCTGAAGGTGGTAAGAAATGGAGTTTTCATCCTTCTTGGCGATAGAGTTCTATCACCTATGGATGAGAAGACATTTGGATATTAAAAACCCCCTGTTAAAGGGGGTAAAACGCAATAAAGCACCTCAGGGTGTTATTCTACAACCATTCCCAGGTTCTCAAGCAGTTCTTTTGTCCCAGCAATGTTCGCCTCAATACCGGTCTTCAGTTCATCAAGCTTTGTCTTTGCTTCCTCCAGCTTCTCCTTCAACTCCTTCAGATTGCCTGCGGACATAGGATTTTCAGCAATTCCTGTTGAAAGCTCTGATATAAGACCTGGAACCTCCTCAAATGCTGATGTGATGTCTCCTATCATCGCCTCATACTGCTCCGGTAATGCCTGCAATTCTTCAGCATACTGCTTCAGCTTCGCAATGTCCTCCTCCGCTAACTTCTCCTTCAACTCCTCAAGTTTAACAATATTTGATGCAAGGTCTTCAACATCATAAGACGAACCTACCTCTGTTATCTTCTCCTTTATCTCACTGAGTTCCACATTCAGGTTCTCAATCTTACCCTTCAATTGTTCAAATTCTTCAAGGAACTTGTCAAACTTAGTAGTATCAAAATCACTCCCACCTGAACCCGGAATACCAATAGCAAAAGAGATAGATACCATAATTGGAATAATGAATAAAGCACTTAACGCTCTCATTTAACCTTCACCTCCTTATTATTTATTTTAACTTACTATTATCAGATATATTTGTCAATTACTAAAATGTATAACTATAATAAACATCTCTTATTTTTTTTAAGAATTGTTTTTATATCACTATGTATTTCTTCAACGAAATAGATTAAATACATACGACATTTAACCTTGTTAAGGAAGCGCACCTGTTATAATCTATTATGTATAGATGGTTGATTACTTTGCAGGCATAGATGCTGGCTCGGTAACCACCAAGTCGGTGATAATTGCCGACGATAGGAAGGTTCTGGGTAGGGGGCTGGTTCAGACAGGCATATCCGGAGCAAAAGCGTCCAAGCAGGCACTTGATATGGC